>DAYE01000120.1 GCA_002506745.1 Euryarchaeota archaeon UBA33 | reverse complement strand
CTTTTTTCTGGTTTGTTCTTTCAATATTCATTATCTGCTTGGCACTACTGTTGTTTTATCTTTTTTTAAAAGATCGAGACTTAAGAAAAATCATGATGACATTAGGAATGCTGCCAAGTGCGTTTACGTTCCTATATCTTGGAGTAAAGTTTCCTCCAATAGTCCAACCTGAAAACACACTCCCATATTTTATCTTTCGTTGGGGAGTTTTTCCAATTATCATAAGTATTTTTTTTATACTCATAGACCGATTATTCTATAGGAAAAAAGATTTTAAATTACCNNTTATTACATTGATCGTCGTCGTTCTCTGCGTCACCCTGCTAATAAAAGAAAGAATATTTTCCAGTTGGTTATTCTTACTTTCGATATGTTGTTTCGCTATGGGTGGCGTAGCACTTAATATTTATATGAATGAAACTGAGCATGTTGTGAATACCACACTTACTCTTTTTAGTTTCTTTTTAGGATATATCTTTTTAGTGTTAATCTTTGGACATTCTACATCAATAAACGAAAAAGAGGGAATAGGAGTATATTTCACTATAGAAAATAGATTGAAAAAAGCCGAAGCAGCTTTAAATGAAAGTGAGCAAAAGTATCGCCAGGTTGTTGAAAACTTAAAAGAGGGTATTTGGGTTCTTGATACAAATGACTCAACAACCTATGTCAATTCATTCATAGTCGAGATGCTTGGTTATACGACCGATGAGATAACTGGAAAGCGCCTCTTTGAATTCATGGATGATAATTGGAAAAAAATTTTCGAAGAAAAAATGAAACTGATTCTACAAGGGGCTGAGAATGAATATGAGCTTGAATTTCTTAGAAAAAACAAAACGAGAATCTTTACTAATGTACATATGTCACCACTCTTTGATGTAAACGGTAAATATCTTGGTGCTCTTGCAGGAATTCAGGATATCTCGTATCGAAAGAAAATGGAATCTGAATTACATGAAAAACTTGATAAGCTTCAGACCGGTGAACTTGCCACCCTTAACATTATGGAAGATTTACAAACTACTATAGGAGCACTCACAATAGCAGAAACACAAATTCGTCAAAAGAATGAAGAACTTCAAATCATTAACCAGGAGTTAAATGTCGCAAGAGAGCAATTATCTATATTGAATCAGAATTTAGAAGGGAAGGTCAAGGAACGGACCGCTGATGTCGAAAAACTCCTCAAACAGAAAGACGAATTTGTTAGCCAACTTGGTCATGATCTAAAAACACCATTAACACCTCTTAATGTTCTACTGCCCATAATCAAAGATCGGGAACAAGATCCTCAACAAAAAGAACTTCTCGGGACGGTATATAATAACGTATTATACATGAAGAACCTTGTCATGAAAACCTTAACTCTTGCACAATTAAATTCACCAAATACCGTTCTATCGCTCCAAGAGACTGACCTTTCAGTATACATTCATGATATTCTTGATATGGAACGACCTCTCATTCAAGGCAAAAACGTAATTTTTGAAAACAACATTCCTTCAGATACAAATGTACAAATAGATTTACTACAAATTAGAGAATTATTCGACAATCTCATCTCCAATGCAATTAAGTATTCACAAGCTGATGAAGTAAAACTCACTTTAGATGCAAAACAGATGAATGACTGTTATGTTGTCTCAGTAAAGGATAATGGTATTGGAATAGAAGCTAATCAAATCGAACATGTCTTTGACGAATTTTATAAAGCGGATTACTCAAGACATGATTTGCAATCAACAGGACTTGGTCTATCAATTTGTAAAAGAATTGTTGAAAAACATGGGGGTCGTATCTGGGTTGAGAGTCAAGGAAAAAACAAAGGTTCGACATTTTTTTTCACATTAAAATCTCTTAAAAATCTAAGAGGTGAAAAAAGCATCAATGCAAACACTAATGAAGTCAGTATCAATACGGTTTTATGAGGGATGAGTATGACAAGAACAATATTGGTGGTAGATGACAACCCTGATGTCATCAACTCTCTTAAAATAGCTTTAGAGGATGCAACACGAGGGTATCGCATTCTTGGGGCTGAAACTGGCAAAAAATGTTTAGACCTGCTACAAGATAATATCAGCCCTGATATTATCTTACTGGATATCATGATGCCGCAAATGAGTGGATGGGAGGTTTTTGATAAAATTAAAAATAATCCTTCCTGGAGTAAAATCCCTATCATATTTCTCACAGCGCGAACAGATAGAACCGCAAAAAATGCAGGTGGTTTTTTAGGTGATGATTATATCGAAAAACCATTTGAAATCGTCGATCTGAAAAACAGAATTGAAATCGTTTTTAAAAAAAATCAAAAATAAACACTCGTTGGTTAAAAAAGTAAGAACGATTGCCACAATGATTCCTTTATCAGATATATAAAAGCGTATCTGATTACTTTTCAATTCATTAATGCAATCATCTATTGAATCAATTATTTTAAATACCGGCAGATGGTAATAAGCGAAAAAAATAATATTTATGAAAGGTTCATTAACCGAGATATCTCCTTAATAAATACAAAGTGATGCAGTGAGTAATAAATGTATAAAATATTCGTCCAAGGTATTGTTCAAGGAGTTGGATTTCGACCATATATTTACCGAAAAGCCAAAGAATATAATTATATCGGATCGGTAAAGAACACTGGAAATGGTGTTGAAATCATCATTAATGACANNCAATTCAAGGAAACATTTCTCCGATTTTTCAATTCTTAAAAGCTCACGATCTGAGGGGGAAACAATCCTCCCACCAGATATTTTTATGTGTCCTGACTGTCTGAGCGAACTAAGAGATGAAAAAAATAGGCGACATACGTATTATTTCATCACGTGTACAAACTGTGGACCTCGATTTACCATGATTGAGGATTATCCCTATGACCGACCGTTTACCTCTATGCATCATTTCAAGATGTGTCCCCAATGTAAAAAAGAATACAACAATCCTCTAGATAGAAGATTTCATGCACAAACAATTGCGTGTAAAAACTGTGGTCCAAAATTACATCTATTCGAAAATACAAAAGACATGAGTGGTAGTTCTGATAGTGACACAATAAAAAAAGCAATTCACCTGATCAAATCAGGAAAAATAGTATCAATTAAAGGAGTCGGTGGGTTTCACACTGCTTCATTATGTGATGATAAGAACGTCATGAAAGTAAGAGAGTTGTTTCATCGACCCCACAAACCATATGCAATCCTGGTGAAGGATTTAGAGATGGCTGAAAGGATTGCATACGTCTCTGATAACGAAAAAGAATTCTTGCAAAGCCCACAACGACCAATTGTTGTGCTAAAAAAGAAAAAAGAGGACGCTTTTAACATCACCTCTGAGTTAGATACCATTGGTGTAATGTTACCGTATACCGCATTACATTATCTTTTGTTTGATTTTATTAATGAACCACTGCTCATGACATCGTGTAATATTCCAGGAGAACCTGTGTCCATCTTAGAAAAGATAGGAACCTATTTCTTGACCCATGAACGACGAATTGTGAATAGATGCGATGACTCGGTTGTAAAGGTTATTGATGAGATACCGTTTTTTTTACGACGTTCACGGGGATATACCCCTATCCCTGTTAAATTTCCAATAGACTGTCAGGATACGGTTGCATTGGGTGCTGAGTTAAATAACGTCATGTGTACTTCAAAGAAAAATAATTGTTATCTTTCTCAATATATCGGAGATACATCACAATATGAGACATACAATTTTTTAAAAGAAACAACGATGAAATTTATTCATCTGACTCGAGTAAAACCACGAATTATTACTTGTGATCTTCATCCTGGTTATAATTCAACGATTTTTGCAACGGAGTTAGCGAAAAAGAATGATGCAAAATTGATTCAGATACAGCATCATAAAGCACATGTCGCTAGTGTTGCAGCTGAGCATAATATCACCGATTATGTAGGTATTGCGATGGATGGTCTTGGATACGGTGATGATGGAAGGTTATGGGGCGGAGAGATATTTTCCGTACGAAACGGAAATATATTCACACGAGTAGGACACCTCGAAGAACAACCTCAATTGGGTGGAGATTCTGCAACGATATATCCAAAGAAAATGCTCTTCGGTATTCTTTCCAAGATATTAACCGAAAAAGAAATTCTAAGTTTACATTTATTTGATAAAAACGAGAGTAGAATTTATCTTAAAACTTTACAGAATAATTTCAACATTCAACACACCACAAGCACAGGACGGATTCTTGACGCAGTATCCGCGTTATTGGGTTTCTGCGATGAGAGAACCTACGATGGAAGACCAGCGATGATTCTAGAAAGCATGGCGACAACTTCTTTGGAATTTGAACCAGTTTTTTCCCAAGCAGATGGAAAAACAATACTCATGACAACCCCTTTGTTTGATTTTCTGTATAGGATGAGAGCAGATAAAGGAAAACTTGCAGCAACCGCTCAGATGTACATCGCCAAAGGGTTATTTCAGATTGCAGAAAAAGCAGTTAGTACTAAAAATCTTCCTATTGTTTTTTCAGGGGGTGTTGCGTATAACAGAATGATCTCTGAGTATATGCTTAAGCATTGTGTTCTTGTCAATAGAGAACTTCCTGCGGGGGATGGCGGTATCTGTTATGGGCAAGCATATCTAGCTAATATTGACGAAAGGCGGTTTCCTTAAAGAATTTTTATTTCGCTAATTTTCTTTATAGATTTTCGTCTTAGGGTTATATTTTTGTTATTGCCAATTGCCCGTGTTTTACGCCCTTAAGTGCTTTTATATTTTCTGAAAATTTTTTCACCTGACTCAATTGACCTCGTATAACGACGATTTCAAGACAGGTACGCTCGTCAATATGAATGTGGGTTGTGAAGGTTATTTCATCGTGATGATGATGTTGCAGATGAAGTAATTTATTCGTAATGTTCCCTATCTCATGGTCATAAATTATAGTGAGTGTACCAATGACTTCTCCTTCTTCATCTTTAATCTCTGATTCGATGATCTCTTTTCGTATGAGATCTCTTATGGCTTCTGAACGATTTGTGTATCCTCTTTTTTTTAATAACATATCGAATTTGTTTAAGAGTCTTGGTTCGAATGATACCCCTACTCGTTCTACTGACATAGTAGCACTTCCAATACTAAATCGTAATACTGTTATAAGAAAGCTGCTGCGAATAATCGTTGTTGTGTTTCATTTTCAGGACATTTGAATTTTTTCATTATTAATTTTTTACATCGGTTACCAGAAGACAGTAGCACGATTTTTTCATTTTTGTTACCGTAATTCTTATATATGATAGATTATATTGGGGGATAAACCTAAAAATATAGACGAGAATTATAACATGTGGCTCATCACGACGATCATAGCAGCAATAGGTGTAACAATTCTTTGGTATGTCGAACCTAAGATCTATAAGTTAGATTTGCTTAGCTTAATGCTCTGGGGTGCATCATGTATGATACTCGTCGATCACATTTTAGGCTATGCTGGGGGGTCTTTCGTTGAAATGGAAACAGACGGGCTTATTAATAATAGCATTCTCCTAGGGATCGTTATGTTAATACCAGTATTCATTATTTGGTTAACGATTTTAATCATTCAAAAACCACAACAAAATATTGAAAGGAGGTAAAAAAATGGCGTGTTTTATAGCACCAATGGCAACAGGCATCGTTACTACTGTATTTCGGAAAAAAATCCCTGCAGCTCTTAAAATAAGCTGGTTGAATATCATGCTGTGGGGCGGAGTAGCAATGCTTGCAATCGAACATATCGCACACGGAGAAGTCGTATTGTATCCACCATTCCTGACCGCAATGCAGAACCCTGCTGATATTCCAGTTATGTTACAGGAATTAGTAACAGTTGGCGGAACTATGACCATTGCGATTGTTTTTATTTGGATACTCTTGGTCGCAATCACATCAAGAATACCGCATCTGTCAAAACAGGCAGAATAAAATAACCTCTACAACTTTTCTTTTCCTTTTTTTTATAAAAAAAATTAATCCTTGATAAGTATTGTATGGAAACTAAGATTAGGTTTTTTCTCCTTAACAAATCTACGTAAATAATTATTAATAGCGGATAGTAAATCCATAGTAGCTTGCCAGGCCAACCTATTAGTATACAAAACGGAGGTTTTTCCTCCTAATTTAACGAGTAAAAAGAAGCGAAAATCATGGAAGACAACGCTCCACAACAAAGTATATTGCGAAGAATTTCAACAAAAATTATAGGGCTTCCTCGCAATATCAACGACCCTTCGATTTTTCATAAATTATCCTTAGTTGCGTTACTTTCATGGATTGGACTTGGAGCCGATGGTCTATCGTCCTCGTCGTACGGTCCTGAAGAAGCATTTAAAGCAATCGCAGGACACACCTATCTGGCCATCTTTTTAGCGATTGCAACCGCTGTCACTGTTTTTATTATATCATATACCTACTCAAAAATTATTGAAAGATTTCCACACGGTGGTGGAGGATACATTGTTGCCACCCATACAATTGGAAAGAGCGCTGGGGTCGTCTCCGGATCTGCCTTGCTTATCGATTATGTCCTGACAATTACTGTTTCCATCGCTGCATGCGGAGATGCTATCTTCAGCTTTTTACCATTAGAATACCATCAATATAGTCTCGTATTCAAAATTGCTTTGATTTTTATATTAATCCTTTTAAATCTTCGAGGGATAAAAGAATCAGTTACCGTACTTGCTCCAATCTTTCTTCTTTTTATCGTTTCTCATGTCTTACTTCTTGGGTATGGACTGTTCAGTCAGGCATCGGCAATTGGTTCACATGTCAATCAATTTTCAACGGGATTTAATGGGGATTTGCAAGTAATAGGGATTGTTGGCGTCCTTGCGATTTTCCTCCGTGCTTTCTCATTAGGAGGTGGAACCTATACTGGAATCGAAGCAGTCTCCAATGGTCTTCCAGTGATGAGAGAACCGAAAGTAAAAACCGGTAAGCGCACCATGATGTATATGGCCATTTCACTTTCTCTTGTTGCTGGTGCCCTTTTTTTCTGTTATTTTCTCCTCGATATACAACCGGTTCAGGGTCAAACATTAAATGCTGTTCTTGCAACAAGCCTTTTTGGTGGATGGCCTGCAGGAATTTTTATTGCAGCTGTAATTATCTTCTCTGAAGGTTTGCTTTTGTTTGTGGCTGCACAAACCGGTTTTATTGACGGACCCCGAGTCATGGCAAATATGGCAGTCGACTCATGGTTTCCCAAAAAATTCGCTGCGTTATCAGAACGACTAACGATGCGAAACGGTGTGCTGGTGATGGGAATTGCTGCTTTGTTCTTGATGATTGGAACCAATGGTTCAATTTCTTTTCTGATCATAATGTACGCTATTAATGTGTTTTTAACATTCTCACTGTCGCAAATTGGTATGGCAAAATTTACCGTAAAAACTAGAAAAAACAAAGAACATTGGGTACGATATCTCCTCATCTTCATTATCGGTTTTGTTCTCTGTTTTACAATTCTGATGGTCACCATATACGAAAAAATCGGTGAAGGTGGTTGGCTTACGTTAATCATTACGTTAGCTGTTATTATTATTTGTTATCTGATCCGTGGTCATTATCATAAAATCAAGAAGGCAATGAAGAAATTCGATGAGGTTTTGCTCTTATCAAGCATCCATCTAGTTGGACATCCGAATACAAAGCCAGTAAATCCAAAACATATGACCGCTGTCATTCTAGTGACAGGATATAGTGGCTATGGCGTCAACACATTTTTATCTTTAATCCGGAGTTTTCCAGGGTTGTATAAGAATATTATTTTTGTTTCCATTGCGGAGATTGACTCAGGGTCATTCAAAGGTGCTGAGGAAGTCGAAGCGCTCAAGACATCGGTACAAAGTTCGTTGCTTAAATATGTCATGCTTGCTCAGAGACTTGGGTTCTCCGCTGATTATCGTATGGATGTTGGCACTGATGTAGTTGAAACTGCAAGTCATCTCTGCGAGTCCATTGCGGAGGAGTTTCCGAAAGTCATGTTTTTTACTGCCAAGCTTGTGTTCAGGCATGAGACGATTTTCCATAAAATCCTTCACAATGAAACCGCGTTTTCAGTTCAACGTCGATTACAATGGAAAGGCTTACCGGTGGTTATTTTACCTGTACGCATTGACATATAAAAAAAATATTTAGAAAAAACGTGATTCATTCTTTTTTTAAAATGAACAAAACCTTTTTAATCATCTACGTGATATGAATTCTTAAAATACAAAAAGGAGGAGAGATGGCAATGCCGGCAAAAAAAACAAAGAAAAAAACCACCAAAAAGAAGAAGAAATAAGATTAGTTTTAGACTAATTATTTTATTTTTGTCTTTTACAAATAATTACTATTTCTTCTTCAATTATTTTTTTCATCAACTTTATTTTTTAGATTTGCTAGACACAGTCATACTGTCAGATAGTACGAAAAATGTATCGATTCATTGCCTGGTGAAAAATTGATAATCATGAATCAATGTGTGATGTAATTTATGTAAAATCTTATGAAACATCTTCTAATTTTTTTTGACTAGCAGCTCAATCGAAGTAATATTCGTTCCTTGGTTTGCTTCTGTACCAATAGGTAATTTGTAATGCAGATTTTACTACAGACTCTCATCTAGTCTCGTAGTTTGACTGAGACAGATAATTCGTAGATTATGGTATGTTTATGGTGGAATTATAATGATACTATGGGGGTTAATAAATGTTCATTGACCAATACTATCTCCTTTGTACACAAGCTGAATTGTCCATGTATCTCCTGCTTTAAATTTTTCTAAATTACTAAATGTAATTTGATCTGAAACTCCAAGCAGTGATGGTTTATTATCCCTATCAGTAAGAGCCGCTCCAACCACAGATGTTTGATTTGTTTCACTCGTCGTATTTATAACAATGATGGAACACGGTGTTTGCTCTATTGGTCCATTGATACTTCCAATAATTGTTATGTTAGATTCAGATTGTATCATGCGTACTATTGGCCTATCATATGGGCCTTTGGGATTCTTAAAAATACATTGACTAACGATGTCACCTCTATAGAGCAGTTGAATATTCCATGGTTCTCCAACTGCGAAATCAGATAGGTTATGAAACGTAATTATATCTCCACTTCCTAGACTGGTTGGATTGCCGTCACCCTCGTTGATAGTTGGTCCAAGAGCAGATGTTAGGTTTTCCGTACTGGTTATGTTATTTGCGATAACATATACTTGAGATTGACTCACACGAGCATTTTTTATTCCAGTAATTTCGATATAAAATTCAGATTGATCCATACTTACATTGGGTTTTTCTAATGGTTGATTCACAATAATTGAAGTTGTTGCGGTAACCGTTGTTGTTGCGGATTTCGCAGTAAGGGTATATGTTGTTGTTTGCAGTGGTGTGATGGTTCGATTTCCAGAAAGCATGACTGCTCCAATGCCGTTATCGATCGTAACCGAAGTAGCCTCTGAAACATTCCAATGTAGTATAGCAGTGTCTCCAAATTCGATTTGATTAGGTATTACTTCAAAGGAAGAAATAAAAGGTTTTTTTTTGTTCATTACATCCGCTTATATTAATTGCACAGAAAACAAGGATAGCTCCAATGATTACTATTTGTTTTTTCATTTTTCGATAACCTCCAGGGTTTACTCTCATAACAACTTCTCCTATAAGAGTATGACGAATATTGCCATGTTTATGGATTTGAGAGTACACCACCAGCCGGATGAACAATCAATGAAAACACATTAGACCCTGTCAATTTTTTTTATCCCGAAAAAAAAAGAAATAGAGGGCGGGGTTTTAAAACCCCATGAGCTGTCGCAGGATTGGAAACATATTGGGGAACGTCTCGAAGAGATGCTGGAGGAAGGTTTTCAAGGAGAATCGATATTCAGCTGGACACACTATTGAAAGGGTAGCCCATTCGCTCTCTGCGCCAAGTATGTCTGTCGTTTTTGCTTTTATACTGATGTTTCCCTTTTTCGTCCAGGAATGCGTTAAATTGATCGTCTCACCGGAATGATACGGACCAAGTCCTGCGACGCCGTTCCCATCGCCCCAGTCAATATCATAACGGAGATCCTGGTCAAAATCATCTGTTCCACTAAAGTTGAAGGTGTATGTGGTTCCAGGTTTTATTTTGGCAGGGCCGGTTATCGTTGGTGTATTCGGCGGTGTGTTGTTTGTGATTTCCACGGTCAATGGCTCAGACATGGGGCTTCCCGCTCCGTTGATGTCTCGTGCTTTTACGCAGACTTCATAGGTCCCTAAAACGGTCCAAATATGGGAGCTTGTTACGGTTTGTCCTGAGGAGTACGGTCCGAGCCATCCACTATTACTCCCATCACCCCAGTAGAACAAGTAGAAAATTTGATCCCCATTCGGATCGGTGGTGCTACTAGTGTAAGAATATTCTATATTCCATGCTCCAAGGGTTTTACCAACTGGTTTGGTGGGTTGTGCTGGTGGATTACTCGTGGTGACTGGGGCCATGGTGAGATCTGGGTTACCGAATAGTGATCCCCATTCGAACGTTTCAAATCTGAGATCGCCCCAAAGATTATTTGTGTACATCTCATGAAGTGACCATTGGAGCGCTGCACCTTGAGTATAGTTCCCTGATGTACAACAACTGGTGAAGTAGTAATCCATTGATTGGCTCGAACCAGACAGGGGATTACTCCAGCCAGGTTGTCCGTAGGCAACCTTATTAGATCCAACAAAACCAATACCACCTTGCTTCAGCATGGCCTGACCAATGTTCAAATAATCGGTATCGGCGTTACTACAAGCATCTGCAAAGATGATAGCAGGATAATTATCGTTAAGATAGGGGCAGGTATTAGTGTTAACGAAATCTGTCTCGGAAGGATATTGTCTGACGCATCTAGTTGGTGCACCATGACCTGCCCAGTCGACAAATGCATAGGTGCCTGTTGACCAGACAGTCTTCACATTACTATAACTAATATCTCCATCCATAGGATGTGTGGAATAACCTTGTTCGTACAATCGTGTTCTTGTCCAATCAGACATCCATGGATTGTAACTGGGATTAGTTTTATAATCCATAAGCACGGCATTATCGGTATCTGACCAGAAGAATGCACCGAGAAGAAGGATGTTCTTTTTAAACGAATCTTCATTATTTTGTTCATAGGCAACAGATTTTTCACAGATGCTTTGGACCACTGCTGGGTCGCTCCATGGGATTCGGCCAACACTTACTTCAGTTTCAAAATCTATTGGATCAGAATTTTCCCCGTATTGATGATTTCCATTCGCATCCCAGGATTGACTGTCCGGAAGTGACAGCTCAGCATAGTAGTAATCAGTCTCAGGTTGTCCATACCCAACATCCTGTGCCATCCTTCTCATAGGTACATCACTGTAACTGCCAACGAGACACACATCTTGGATACCCCATGCACTTGAAGGATATTTTTCAAGTAAAAATGCTCTCATTTTTGCAGCAAGGTCATAACCATCGTAGTTACTACTTATCCATTGGGTGGTAGCCACGTATACACTTCGTCCCTTGGATGTCTCCCAGTCTACAAGTGAAGTCACAGACGAAGTCAATGAATCAAGAGTAATAATAACGTAATCATACTGTTCTCTCCCTTTAGGACCGTTTGGGTACCAATTCTTAGCTTGATCATAGTTAATGAATATTTCTTTTGCAATTTGTTCAGTTCGTGGAAGATTATCAATCATGATATTTCTTGAAGAAAATCCTTCCGGGAAAGTATATTGCACAGTAACAGTAATATCTGGATAGTACATCAATCTGCCCGAAAGGGGGTAATAGATAAACGGGGTGATCCTTACATCTACAAGATTATACTTGCGATATCCACCTGTTCCGACGACCTCTCCGATTGATAGCGGATAGGGATTGTTCTGACCATATACTGACTTATAATTTTCCTCATATTGATGTTGATCGTGTTCATAGAGGACAGGATCCTCTGCACAGATAACTCGTGAGAGTGAACTGGGTGGAATCCGATAGACCCCGGGAAGGAAGATACCTTTATTCGTCTCAAATTTAACATCACGAATATCCGCACCTGGCGGTATCGCAATAGAAAATATCTTCGAAGGTAGGTTTGGTTTCCCAGGTATTAGTAAGCGACCATATCCTTCAACAGTTACCTCATGACTCTGTTTTATTTCATTAATCTCATATTTACCCACTGGAACATTTACAGTTATTATGCCATCTTCGATATTGAAACTTTGTTGGTTTTTTAATGCAGTATTAGCACTGACCAAAGCACCGCATATCATCAGCATACTAACAACAAAACCTACTATTTTCTTCATCATTTGTTTCTACCTCAAAACAATAATTAACAAAATGAATAGAGACGGTAGTAGTATATAAACTTTCATATAAATTACATGCAGAAATGAACACAAGTTAATATTAAAGCGATTTCAACGATTCAAATAGATGAATATATTCTCAGATGAAAATTTCCGACAAAGTAACGAAAAAGGCCCTCTATGATTTCTTTTAATTAACCACGTGTCGGATTTTTCAACTTTCTGAAATAGTGGTAATCATGAAAATATTCTTATTTTGTGATAGACAAAATAAAAATTAAAAAAAAAAATCAGAAAAATAAGTCTACCTCTGATTACAAGACATCAACAGATGATTCAATACGATCGATTGTCTTTTGAAGGAACTGCTTATCATTAATCGTAACTCGAATGGCATTATTTGGACAACGGTCAGCACACCTTCCACAACCTTTACAGTCAACACCGATAATAGCATGACCATCCTGAACCTTTATCGCATGCACGAAACAATACTTTATACACGTTCCACATCCTGTACATTTTTCAGTCACTGTCACTTCTACTCCAGGCATTCGCTTAACCTTCGAACTTATCCGCGGGTCAAGATCTGAAAGTATCTTCCAGAGACAGCAGCAACTGCAACAATTACAGATCGTTAGGAGTTTTCCTTTGGAACCTACACCAAGCCATGTCTCATCGATTTTATCCCTTCCAATCAAATGAATAAGTCCTGACGCACGGCATTTCTGCACATATACCAATGCCTCTTCCACGGTTGCTTCTCTCCCAAAATCAGGGTTAATGCCTCGTGCCGCTTCTCCGAGAAATAGACAACCGAATTCAATCGGATGATTCTTACATTGATTTGCTTCACGGCACAAACAAAAATTCATGATGAAACGATAGTTTGTTTTCCTAATGAAATATTCAACTACTTGCGATGGAAGTACGATGTTATCAGGAGGTTTAATTGATTTCTCGAGGTTGATTTCAACGATACTATCTTTTGGAAGAGCTGTCAGATTCGTTTGATCAAAGAACATTTTATCAATGATCTCCCTCATGAGAGGTACCCGTGTCATCTTTGCGACAAGGAACCGATAGGGGAACATTTTTTCAAGAAAAAAGACAAACCTGCGTGTTCTTTTCATACGAAGATCAAATGATAAAATAAAGGATAATAAGTTTATCGATTTCATGAAATCCCAATTTTTTCATAGATGAGGTAGATTTTTAAGGAAGTAACTATTTACAAAAATATAACCTGGGGCGTGAAAGGAAATGATAAAATGCAGATATCTTGAACAGTATCGTATTCCAACTGTCACGCTCAATGGAAAGGATTACGTAGAAAGCGAACGATGTAGGTTGGGCAATGAAATACCCTTAGGCGGCTGTTTAGAGAATTGTCCTGATTTTGAACCAAGATCCTGAAAAATAGTGGAAGTGGCGGAGAGGACGAGATATTGACACGAATTTACTAGTAAATAGGAGTTAAAATCGTAATTATAAAATTTTCTTTTTTTGGAAATGAAATCATCCATTGAAAAGGAAAATGATAATTTATCTAGAATTGACCAATTTCTTTATAATTATCTAATTTTTATCTTTTTATAAAATATTGAAGACAAAAAAATTTTACAAGCATCCCTATCATATTTCTCTTCATGAAATACTAATAATTCGGAAATAAATTAGGAGAAAACATTATTAAGTATTAGTGTCATTATATAAATGATAATGGGGATTATATGAATTCAAAATCATTATTGAATTTAACTAATATGAACTTACTCATTAAATCTCGAACGATTATAGTAACAATTATTATTCTTTTATTAAGCTCTTGTTTTATACCTATGTCATTGCCTCAAAAGATTGATCAAAATTATGAACCGTGTACAATGAAGAATGGTTATCAAATTTTATATGCACCCATGTGGGGTACTTCTACGTATTTAATAGGGAACACTGGAACGGTAAATCATACATGGTCAAGTAGTTATTTTCCTGGTGTAATGGTACGGTGGTTAGGTGATGGTACGATTCTTCGGACCATACGAACAGGTGACGGTGGTGGTGCTGGTGGTGCTGGTGGTGGTGTTCAGAAAGTACAATGGGATGGGACCGTTGTATGGGATTTTCGATATAATAGCGATGGAAATCTCAGCCATCATGATATTCAGGCTTTGCCTAATGGAAATGTTCTGATGATAGCTTGGGAGCTAAAAACACAAGCGGAAACTATCGCTGCAGGGCGTAACCCAAATTATGCACCTAGTGAAGGATTATGGCCTGATCATATCATCGAAGTCCAGCCAACAGGTCCAACAAGTGGAAGCATTGTCTGGGAATGGCATACTTGGGATCATCTGATCCAAGATTATGATTCTTCAAAAGCGAATTATGGCGTCGTT
>DAYE01000119.1 GCA_002506745.1 Euryarchaeota archaeon UBA33 | reverse complement strand
CTCCATACGTGCATTTCTTGGAGCGGTTGTTCGAACAGTTCCCGAATGCGTTCCCGCTGCTACGCCTACTTTTGGGATATTAATCATCCCTTTTTTTCTTTTTTTTTCCTTAACATTTTATTGGTGTGATAGAAAAAACACTTTTTATTTGCTGAGATTGAACCATCTATCGTCTGATATCGTATGAGCAGAATTTTTTTATTGAAACAAAAACATAAAAGAATGAAATGTATTTATAGGTGAAATAGATATGATTACACAAGGGGAATTTCTATGAAGAAAAAATCAAGGATTCATACATGGGTAGTCTTCGATGTTCTGATTGTTTCTCTGTTTTTAGTAAGCGTCGTAATACCAGCGCAACGAAGCAGTGAAACAACCGGTTTTATGAAAAGCCAAAGAAATGACTTTGAAGGCGGTAGTGTCATTTCTCCACCTGGATGTTCCATTGATGTTCCACTTTTGTTCCAAAACAATGACGTCATCTCTAATGAAATGAAACGATTCCCACAAGAGGTGCTCGAATCACATCCCATTCAGCCAACGGCATCTTTAATGGATGGGAGTGACTGGAGCAATGCAGGAGGGAATGCAAATAGAAACGGATTGTCTGAGGCTAAAGGTCCTTTAACAGCAGACCAGCTCTGGTCCGGGGGACGTACATCGATTATCGCTTGGCTCCCTGTCACTGAGGATGACCGACTCTTTGTTATCAGACAAGCAGGATGGCCAGGTTCCGCGAATGATTCTTTAGTTATTGCAATGGATGTATCCACAGGAACGGAACTGTGGAGCACAGAGATTCCCTATCAAACCAATGATTGGACGACCTGGATAGGTGGCGTAAAAAATGGTCAGGTGTATGCGTCACGTTCCGGGAACGGTGCGTCAGTGCTGGATAATCTGTACGCTCTTGACGCAGAAACCGGGGATACCCTCTGGGTCTCTAGTGTACTTATCGATGCTGGTCCGTATGATGGTGTTGTGTTTGCCGCGGATGGTGACCCGGTGATCGCCTCGTTTACCGATATCTGGCGTTTCAACAGCAAGGATGGCTCGTTGGTCTGGCATGCGGACCGTGTCGGGTCTGTTTCTGGGAGCTGCGGTGGTGCTCTTTTCCAGAATAATTTTTATGTCGCGGATGCTGCCTCTGGTGGGCATGTGCTTGTCCGCTATGATGTTGAGACCGGAGAGCGTCTCTATCAAAGCCCGGTCATGCCTGGTTTCACATTGCAAAATACCCCGTTTGTTGGTCCTGATGGCACGATTTATCTGAGCCGGACCCAAAATAATCCTTCAACTGATTTTTTTTATGCGTTTACCGACACAGGGACGAGTCTGATAGAAAAATGGTATCACGTGTGCGCATGGACAACGTTTTCTGAGTTTGCTGCAGGACTTGATGGAAGCGTGTATTGTATGCTGCCTGGTCCACGTATCGGGAAGCTTGATTCGAGCAATGGGAGCATTCTTGCTCAGAGTGAAATTCTTGTTGACACTGATTCTTATTTGTCGCCACACTTTGCCGTCGATACGATTGGAACTGTGTATTTCTCAAATGGAGGGTTTGCTGACGGTCGAGTATCAGTGTTTACGTCTGATTTGCTCCCGATTTGGAATACAACGATGACGAACATTAATATTGGTGGTCCATCTCTTGGTAAGAACGGTATCCTGCTTCTCTGTGGCATTGGGACGAACATGCGTGCATATCGCACTGCTCAACCAGCGCTGGATATCACGATTACCGATGTGTTTCCACGGATTCGTGCAACTATCATGAATAGTGGGGACGTTGTGGCAACAAATCTGAGTTGGAGTATCTCTGTCACTGGTGGAATCCTTGGGCGAATCAATAGTACAACTTCTGATCGTATATCACTTCTTGGCAGCATGGAGTCTGTGAATGTCTCATCAACAAAAATGATCTTTGGATTTGGAAAAATCACGATAACAGTGTTGGCAACATGCGATGAAGGGGTAGTTGCTTCAAAAACAGCAGATGGATTTGTATTCCTGTTCTTTATAACAATGAATACCTAACCTTTTTATAACAGATTTTCTACTAGGATATGTTTTTAAGCATAGAATCATTATGTTTACCCATTATTGGGAGAGGAAACATGGCAAAAACAAGTAAGAAACAGATTGAGGTTGATGAGAAGAAAGTGATTGAGCAACTTCAAAATAACTGCATGGAAAATCTTGATTTGTTCGCTAAAAAATGCGGTTTTTCTCGGCAGAAGGTCTGGAGGATAATTAAAAATCTCGAACGTGACAACATTGTATGGGGATATACAGCGATTGTTGACAATGAGTCGTTACGAAAAAAGCATTATATACTCCTCATGAAACGAAATACTCAAAAAATTAATAAAAAAATTGTTGATGTTCTGCTGTCAAGGGAATTTGAAGAGGTCGTCACCAAGCTTGGGATCACCATCGAGACAAGCTCCTATGTCCATGGGGAATATGACTGGATAGCGACATTCCTTGCCCCTGACATTATCTATGCTAAAAAATTCAGCGAATTGGTCAAAACAATATACCCGGATACTTTCCAGAAAATCGATCTTATTGAGACTCTTTTTGATATCAAAAAACAGAATATCTTCAATCCTGATACAACGAAATTAAAGGAATATCTCTAATACCACCTGATGGAATAAATCGATTCATCTTCTTGATCTCCGATATTCTTATATAAAGAACCTTGTTTTCGACCTTATATTAGGGATTGGGGTTCACTATGTTAGAAACCAGCAGACTTCTTCTCAGGGAAATAACAAGAAACCTGCGAAGAAAAATCAAAACATCCCCGATATTATACCTGTTTTTCTCAGCGATGATTTTCTTTTCACTTGTGATGTTTGCGTTCCTTACTTTTTTTCTCCTACATACGGAAACAACGTTCAATTTCATGGACGTGTTCTACGCCGTGTTTTTTTTACTTCTGATGAAATCCGCTTCTGATATGCATACACTTTTCATATCAGCGCCTCAAGCATCCTATGCTCTCTCAACTCATGTTCCACAAAAAAAAACTGTTGGAGAAATCGTTCTTACCATTGTTTTTATTAACATGAGTCTTTGGTTCTCCTTTTCATTTTTGTATCTTCTTGTTCTTTCTTTGTTGCACGTTCCGATAAACTATCCCTGGGAATATCTCTTCTTTAGTCTCAGCGTTTCCACTGGTATCCTTCTCGGGTGTGCGTTGTCTCTTCATTTATTTTCCTCAAGACAATATCGTCTGGTTCCGACGCTTCTCTTGCTTGGTTTTTTTTGGTTCTCACAAAATATGATGTTTGTCGCTTGCATGCTTCCGCTGGCCATCCTTCATTGTCTCTGGAGTCTGTCTCATCCGTTGGACTCTTATCGCTTTGTAAAAAGAAAGATACGAACCAATGAACGAGATCAGGTTCGTACGCATGGTGTACTCCAAGCGTTGTTTCTTCGTGAAGTGACTGGGATTTGGCGGGATCGATTATTTTTCAGTTTTGTCTCAATGTCTATCTTTACTGCCCTGGGAACGGGTTACCTCTTTGTGTATGGTACGGATTTGTTCATCCCTGAGTCGATCCAGAGATATCTGAGTGGTTTTCTCCCCTCTCTTTTTGTTTTTTTGGGATGTTATGTTGTTGTGATGTATGCTGCGGTCTTTCCTGCGCTGAATTTGTTTCTTACTGAGGAAAAGACCATGTGGATCTTGCGCAATCTACCGGTTTCTAACCAGACTATTGTCTTTGGGAAAGCTCTTGTGCTTTCCTTGTGTTTTTTGACTACGCTTCCGTATCTTGCGTTCATCCCTATCTTCCTTGGTGTGACTGATCTGTTGTTTTTATTCTGGTTTCTAGGTTTTTCGTTCCTCGCAGCGGTCATCATCGCCCTTCCTTTAGGGGTGAAGTATGTGGGGAAAAAATCAGATATCCTGCTGTTGTATAGTGTAGCGATGATTTTATTTGTCCTCCTGAGTGTTGTCGGGGCAGGGATGAATCTTCTCCGCAGCAACACATCCCTTTCGATTTTGCCGCTCTGTGTGTTGCTGATTTGTTTGGAGCTGACGATGTTGTTTTTGTCGTTGAAGCTTTCTACGTATTTGCTTTCTCTTTCGTTTCAGAATCCTACAAAATATTCGCTTTAAAAAAAAAAGGTATTAGAGTTGAAGGATGTTCAGACCGACCTCATCATTATATTCTCTATTGATTTGACCGTCGATGATGTCAATGAACCCCTCAAAGGTCACACTGATCACTGCACTGGTCAGATGACCTCCGAAAACCTTATGCTCAATATTACCCAAGGTAACATGAAGATGAAGGTACACATCACCATTCATCGTAGTGATGTTCCCGACCAATGAGGTGATCTCATGGTCTCCATTGAATTCCTTTGACTGGTATTTTTTTGTTTTTGTGTTCATAAGACCGACCGTGACTTTATCGGTTGCGCCGATTCCTTTGATCGACCCGAGTTTGATATCAAGTTTTTTACAAATAGTTTTAAGGCTGTCGACGAGTTCTTCGCCTTTATCGATGCGGACAACGACTGTATTATGGATTTGTTTGTAGTTCATAGCCGATGCATCATCCCTCGTTTCTATTTAAAGATTTATCAAATCCTTTCTGCACTCTGCTTTATTAAAAGCAAAGGTATATTTTTAAACAATGATGTGATATCATCTTTAGAGCGAGGAGATAAGGATGATTATGAAAGTTAATATCATGTATGAATTTGATTTTGAGGATATTTTTGAAGAGTAAAAAATTCGATACAGAGGCATATTGGAGGGATGGTTCTAAATGAAAAAATATATGTTAGTCAACATTTTTCTGTTGCTCGTTGGGATCGTGGTGATTATTCTCTTTAAAGATACTACAAATGTGGTATATGCTTTTGTGAAATTCATTGGATTATGTCTTACTTTGATCAGTGCATTCCTCATCATTTGTTATTTCTTTGGTATTACGTTGAATAAATTAGAATAAAAAGTATTGCATGGGCTCATCATTGTTTTATTTTTCCCATTATTTTATAAATTTAAAGGAGGTTTAAAGGGATAGGTATTTATAGCGGGTCATCATTTATTTTCCTTGGGAGTCTGGCTATTTTTTCGTAAAGAAGAGATTCTTTACCTCCCAGACTTAACCAGACTCCCATTATTATTCACTCAGCGAGCAAAAAGAAGAATCATTTTTATGAAAAATAAACCAAAAATGTTTAGTCGGATGAAGCAGTCGATTGGGTTTGCATTTTGAACCATTGACAGTTGACACAGCTCCCGTTCATGATTCCTGGATTGCCTGGTTTCATTCTGTTGGTGACCCAACATTCTTTTTCAATACCCAGTTTATACACAATACATTGATTTTTTGTTTCGTTCAGACACCTATGAAACTCCCAGCAATGCTCAGGCGTCTCTAGCTGGTTGTTCTTCCTCATATATACTGTTTGAATCTTATAGATTCTTATTAGCGTTTCGGCGGTCAGTAACTCTTGGAAAATATGAAATTGAGGACATCCATAGCGGAATATAAAAAATTCTAAGAAAACCGATAAATCCGATTAATACAAGGTTTTTTTTTATTTATCGCAATTTTTTAAGGTTATGGAAGATTTTTCCTTAAAAAAAAATTGAGAGAGGGGTGTTATTACCCCAAAAGATAATGTAGCAGCGGGAACAGGTTCGGGTATTTTTCAAAGAGGTGCTGTAGGAAGGAATTCAAGCTGAACTGATATTCAGTTGGACACACTATTGAAAGGGTAGCCCATTCGCTCTCTGCACCGCATGTGTCTGTTGTTTTTGCTCGTATAGTGACGGTTCCTTTTTTCGCCCAGGTATGTGTCAACTCGAATGCTTCACCGGAATGATACGGACCAAGGCCTGCGACGCCATTTCCAGCACCCCAGTCAATGTCATAGGTAAGATCCTGATCAAACTCATCGGTCCCATTAAAGGTAAAGGTGTAAGCAGTCCCAGGTTTTATTTTAGCTGGACCTGTTATCGTCGGTTTAAATGGAGGTGTGTTGTCCGTGACTACCACGGTCAATGGCTCTGACCTTATGCTTGTTGCACCCCAGGTGTCTTTTGCCTTCACCGTCACATTGTATGTTCCTAGTATCGACCAATTATGGGATGCTGACCCAGTATCCCCTGAATTATACGGTCCAATCCATCCACTGTTACTTCCATCACCCCAGTAGAACAGGTAATAGATCTGTTCGTTGTCTGGTTCTGTGGTAGTACTAGTGTATGTATAATCGATATACCAAACCCCAAGAGTCGGACCAATAGGTT
>DAYE01000033.1:4877-19549 GCA_002506745.1 Euryarchaeota archaeon UBA33 | reverse complement strand
TGTTCTTCGTCAGCTACTTTTGCAGTGATAGAGATTGCACCGAATCCGAACAGCATTCCTGTCCCCACTGAAACTGTTACTCCCAATCCTGCTGGGATGTCGACTGTGCCGTTCACGGTTTTGTTGATCATCCCGAGGATGCCGCCTTCTACATGGAGTCGAAATGTAACATCACTGGCATTTGCTGTTCCGTTGTTTTTGATATTAATCCATACTCCAAGACCTCCCGAGATGCTGAATGTTAAACTTACACTAGATTTTGTGAATACATACGCAGAACCAGAATTGGCTCCGTTGTCATCATCATTTGGTGATCCGATGATAGCTGTATCACCATCGATATAAGTAGAAATACCAAACTGGTCTCCTGCTACGCCGTCGGAGGCGAGAAGCTTTGCTTGTTGGATCCAGGTTGTGCCAGTGCGGGTGAATACATACGCTGACCCAGAATTGGCTCCGTTGTCATCGTCATTTGGTGATCCGATAAGAGCGGTATCACCAGAAAGAGAAAAACTGTAGCCGCCAAACCAGTCCCCTGCTGCACCATCTAGGGGGAGAAGCTTGGCTTGTTGGGTCCAGGTGGTGCCACTACGGACGAATACATAAACAGAACCTGAATCGGCTCCGTTGTCATCATCCTTGTATACTCCGATGAGAGCAGTGTCACCATCGATTGAAGTAGAAAAGCCAAAATTATCTCCTGCTGCGCCGTCTGAGGCGAGAAGCTTTGCTTGCTGCGTCCAGGTGGTGCCAGTACGGATGAACACATACGCAGACCCGGAATCGATTCCGTTGTCATCATCATAATATGTTCCGATGAGAGCGGTATCACCCGAAAGAGAACAAAGAGCAAACCGATCCCCTGCTGCGCCATCTGAGGCGAGAAGCTTGGCTTGCTGCGTCCAGGTAGTGCCGCTGCGAGTGAATGCATAGACAGAACCAGAACCATCGCCGTTGTCATCATCCCAATTTGCGCTGATGAGGGCGGTATCACCATCAAGAGAAACATAAAAACCAAACTGGTCTCCTGCTGCACCGTCTGAGGCGATTAGTTTTGCTTGTTGTGTCCAGGTGGTACCTGTACAGGTGAATACATACGCTGACCCAGAGTCAGCTCCATTGTCGTCATCATGAATGGCTCCGATGAGGGCGGTGTCACCTTTAAGAGAAACACAATAACCAAACTGGTCCCCTGCTGCGTTGTCTAATGCAAGGATCTTAGCTTGTTGTGTCCAAGTAGTACCGATGCGAATGAATACATATGCGGATCCAGATAAATCTCCGTTGTCATCATCATACGCATTTCCGATGAGGGCGGTATCACCGTCAATAGTTACTATGCCGCCTAACTCGTCATTTGCCGCTCCATCTGAAGGAAGAAGTTTTTGTTCTTCACTCCAAACCGCCCCCATACTTGTCTGAGGGGCACTTGGAACCGTTGTGTTTATCGGATTATTTTTTACAGACGTGACTGCGGGAACCGCGGTAGCTATCAACAGCATACATACCAATATTCCTACGATTTTGTTTTTNNTTTTTTATTCCTCCTCTCAAAGACAGTTCAAGACATCAAGACTTGATCACTGAACAATTTTTTATTTCACTATCGAGAAAAACAGGAAATGTTTTCCCTCTTTTTCCAACATGCCTCCACCTACTGTTGCAGCGATTAATATCTTTCCGAGGCCAAGGAACAGCCCTGATTTCACCTTCCCTGATTTCCCAGCGGCTATGTCGATGGTCCCGTTGGTGGTTTTATTAATCAGTCCCTTCATGCCTCCTCCCACGTGCATGTTCCATTCAACAGTAGTAGCATCTCCTATGCCAACGTTTGCGATTTCTACAGAACAGCCAAGTCCACCGGAGCATTTCTTAAAGGCAACCCAGGGCATGGGGCTGACATCAGCATACACGTCAGCGTTGGCATTCCGGTTATCCATCCAGACGCTATATGGGCCTTCAACGTTGGCACAGCGGTACTCCCCAATAATCTGAGCAACAGGGTCATTAATCTGTAAAGGAGCACCCCATGTAATACCTCCATCTATCGATTTTACCATGTAGAGATTTCCACTCTTCACAAAAGTGCACATAACTGTTTTTCCTACAGCGGTGATTGAGGGGTACATTTCATCATCCGTTGAATTCACGACGACGTGTCTTTTCCATACCTTACCTGTCCAGTTATAGCAGAGGATGTCGTTGTTTCCTTTTTCATCAGTTTGTACTGCTAGATACGCATACGGTCCACTCGCAGCTAAATCGGGGTTCGTAAGATTGTGGGTACTACCTATAAACTGGAATTTCCAATTTGGATATGAAAGATTTTGTACGGGACCCCAGCAGACATTTATTTGAGATCTATTCCAAGGTTGATTATATTGGGCAGCTCCATAGAGATTCGTAGTACCTGCAGCAGCTGCCGGGCGGCAAAATGAGTAGCCTGGGCCTGAATAGTAAAAAAACAATCCCCCAGAAGTATTGGCATTATCTATGTCAGACGCCCAATTTATATTAAAGGTACTGTTACAATCATACCCACCCCATATTATATGACTGATATACGACCAGACCACTATATGATCCCCTAAGATATCAACGGATACTTGACCATACCATGGATTGACGGTAGAATTTTCACCATACAATACCACCCATGTCGTTGGGTCGTCGATATTACGGAGATCAAAACTATAGACCCGTGGATCCAGCTTTTCTAACTGAAAACTTCCAATTGCCCGTGTCCCGTTATCAACAAGTTCTATGACAGGATTAATAACACTCCAGTTCTCTGAACCAAAGATGAAATACCTTTTATCTGCTGGCCATGTCTTTCCTCCATCAAGTGACCGCTGGAGATAGATCTCATGGTACCCCAGACCAGTGTCATGATCATACACGACCATGGGGTTTCCATTGTTATCGACCTCTACCCATGGGTGACTATCGGCTTCCGTAAAAGTTGTGACTTGGGCATCTGTCCCAACAACACTTGGATTTCGATTTTGAGATGATGTAATGTCTGTTGGTTGAACAATTGGTGTTTGGTCCCGATGGAACTGAAGAGAGAATGGTTGTGCATATACGGCTATAGTCTTCTCATTCGATATTTCATTTGATTGATTCGGAACTGGAATATCTAATGGTTTTCGGAAATAGGTCTTAAAGCAGAAATCTTTTGGACTCTGAGGACCATTAGGCCATTGAATCCAAGAAGAACCTTCATTTGCTTTATACCATGCATCGCCTCGAGGATATGTATCATTAAACGAGTATAACCAGCAATAGGCGTTGGTAGGATTACCGGCAGTACCTTGACACACAATGTAATATTTATTACCTGGAGTAACCGGAATATCTTCAAAATCAAACAGGACCCATGTGGACTTATTGATTTTTACTACACTTGTATCTATTGTTTTCGTTGCAAGATCCGAACCAGATAAATTATCTCGGATAGAAACGGTTATTTGAACTGGTTCTGGAGGAGCACCAAATCTAAAAATATACAGTGAGACAGCAGTCAGTTTATCTTTTGTTGGAGTGAAAGATTGAGCATTTGTATCAGGTGGATATAATGTAATACCATATCTATCAGTTTTTGTTTGTTTTTGATCTACACCCCAATTAAACATACCCCAATTAAAATCGACTGGTTGATAAGTTTCAATTTTATTATTAAACGACAAAATATCCCTAGATGCTATCGTTTGAATATTTTTTTTCAAATCGATATTTGTCGCAGATACCACCGTAGTGGNNCCAGCTTCCCTTCCTTTTTCAGGTTTTTATTCCTCCCTCTCAAAGACCTATTGCTCAAAACATACACACAGAAATTCCTATAACTTTCCTTTTTTTGTTTTTGCTGCCTCCCTTAAGATTTTAAATATATAAAAAATAATAACATATNNGTATGGATTAAAAAAAATCGTATACTCCTGTGAAATAATATTTTTTCTTATATCACTGTCTTTTCAACATCCCTATAAACCTGAGATTTTCCCTAAAAAACATACCCGAAGAATACTCATTGTTTTTTGTGTGAAACAAACAACAGAATAATCATTCCTTTGATTTCTTCTTTTATTTTCCGCAGGAGCGAGTTCTTTAAGATGCCATCCTCTTTGCCTTGGCGAAAAGAGCATGGTTGATGGCACTGATCGCATTCCATTCCATTCGTGTTGAACGTAATTCGGAGTCCAGTGCATTTGAAAAAAAGATGACCGCAGTGTCATCCTTAGGAACAATCGTAATAAGATTCAGGAACCCGACATACCCACCGCTATGCCCATAGGTTTTCTTAAAAACCTTGTTTGTGACCTCCCAGCCCAACCCGTAGTTATATTTGTCGCCCGGGGAGAAATGCGCGGTATGCATCAGCGCAACAGTAGATTCATTCAGGATTCGCACCCCGTGCCATACCCCGCCATTCATATGGGCAATGATGAAATGAGAGTACTCGTCGATCGATGTTCGCAGGGTGATAGCAGGATACAGCACATGGATCCCATAATGCGGGTGCCTGAAATATCCACCATCTTTGAATTCATAGGGGACCGCACAATTATCGATGTCAACATCCCGTAAGCGAAAACCGGTCGTGTTCATCTGCAACGGCTGGAAGATATGCTCCTTGCAGTACTCGTTGAAATCCTGATGTGACAGTAATTCCACAAGATAGGCGACAATCGAGAACCCAACATTCGCATAATAGTATGTCTCACCTGGCTTATCCAGGGACCAGGTCGATGAGCTATAGGCACTCCCGCCTGGCGTTAAATATTCTTCCAACCAAGGATACGGAAATCCTTCCACATCGGGGTCTCCAGGCAGGTACGACAGACACATCCAGTAGAGATTATCATCGGCGAGACTTGACCGGTGTGACAGTATCATTTCGATGGTGATAGGGATGTCAGGAAAATTAGGGTTCCTCAGATCAAAGGGCAGATACTCGTTGACATCATCATCCAGCTTGAAGAGGCCTTGCTCATACAACTGCATCAAAGCGGTAGCAGTAACGGTCTTGGATACCGATGCCTGAAGATATAACGTCTGCGTTGTCGCTTCCTTCTGATTCTCGATATCGTAGTATCCGTACGCATGGGACCAGATGACGTCATCATCATGAATGATGCATGTCGCAATGGATGGTTTATTCGCAAGACGCATGAGCGTTCGTATATAGGCATCGAAGAGAAAATCAGATCGTACCTGCGGATGGTCTTCTGTAACGGAGGTGGTATCTGCAAGGGTGCTATTGATGAGAACGCCCTGGACAGATACCCCTAGGAACACACCGATGATCATGATGCTCAAAAGTTGCTTCTTCATATGGTTCACCAACGTTCAATCAATAATCATATATTTTTGTTGTTATATAAAAGTAATCCCTCCCTCATTTAAATAGATGGAAAAAAGAACAATTCAGAAAACAGGACAAGACCGGGTCACCTGCTGCTCTGAAAAACTCTCTCAACAAAGATCTTCAGTATCCTACACGGCATCATCGTAAAAAATCAATCGGACTATTACTCCTCTGCATGATATCCAATATCCCATCTAAAAACACCTTGGTATCTTCCTCGTCTGCCTCTTTCATCAACCGTTCATTGCCATACCTGCGTTCAAAACGCCACACCAGTGGCACCCTTCTATTATATTGCGTTACCGCATCTGCAACCATCTGCGCAATATCACTCGGCGGCCCAGGGAGCTCATCACGGAACCCTTCCGAGAGAGAGGGAGCATTTCTCCTATCTCTATTTTTTTTATGCATCCAAATCCACATCCTCTGCATAAAAGAAAGCAGTTGATAATTAATAAACCATGATGGGCAGATACTGATGCAGGAACCATCTCCGCCTCACATTTTTTTTACTATAAACAACGTGGTCTTTCTTCGAATGAACACAAGCTATTCTAAAAAAACAGAACCTTGGTTCATCACTTTTCTTATAGGATCCCTGGATCTTTCTACAAACCGTATCTTCTGCGGTCTACCTTTGAAACATGTTCTGAGAACCTCTCTGTATTAATCGGGGTTTCAATTCGTGGTGATCTCCACAAAACGAATAATTTATATATAAATAATAATATACAATACTCACTGATATATATGGATTTAGTGTACGAAGAAACATTATATAGCAAACCAACAATTGAATATAGTAAACCTGCCAAAGGCAAACCAACCAAAAACAAACCAACCAAAACCGGAAAATTTGAAGTCTATAAAGATAAAGCTGGTGAATATCGTTTCAGACTCAAAGCACCAAATGGCGAGATCATCGCAGTCGGTGAAGGGTACAAAACAAAGAGAGCCTGCATGAACGGGATTCAAAGTATCAAGAAAAATGTACTAGAACTCAAAATTGTAGAACCCTAGAATTGCCCATAGAAAGAAACAGATTCCCTTGTTAGGTTTTCATTTTCTTTATTTTCTTCTTACGTCCCTTTGTTCTTATTTCCTTTTTTTGTTTTGTCGTGACAATCTTATAGGCTATTAGTTCTGTATCACCCATTATCTTTTCTTCATTCGTATTTTTCTTTTTCAGGACACTATCTGCAATCATTCATAAGAGGCATGTTTTTCTTTTCTCTTTTTCCTTTGTTCCTTTCTTTCCTTCTTTGTTAAAGGCTTCGATTTCTTCCCCGCAGGTATATCTTTTAGGCCCATACATTTTCCTCCGCGATATGATTTAATAACAATTCCTTGCTTAAAAACATATCTTTAGATCCCTGTTTGTTCGTTAGTTTTCAGTTACTGATAACCTCCAAAATTATCTAAAAAACAAAAAAAATAAGATTTAAATGAGAAGATTTTATTATCACCGTTGGAGAGGATAGTATGGCTGACCCTATTGGATATCTGCTTCAATATACTGTGAATCCTAAACTTGATGCAATAATGTCGATGGTCATGATCATTGGTTTGACTTTGATTATTCTTATGATAATTACGGATTTTTTGGGTAATAAAAAACTTCAGACACAACTCCTTGACATTCAGGAAAAAATCAAAATATTTATAGAAAAAAAGAGAACCCAAGCTGTTTAGAAATCACCCAACAAATGAACAATGATTTTATGATAATTGTTCAGTTATCAATTTTTCCACTCCTTTTTAAAACATAAATTACTGATAAGCTCCCAAAGGTTTAATATGCATAAAATTGATAACAAAAATTGGAGTTGAGGAGAATGGAGATAAATGACATCATTCCTAATTCTCCAAGTGATCTTGGAGCTATCGTGCTTTGGATAATCATTATAATTATCGTGATTACTGCAATAGTCCTCTATCTGCGTTATCGAAAAATGTCCAAAAAAGTAGTAAAAATGCAAGAGAATGTTAACACACATCTTAACACAATAGACCAGATGAAAAAATCTAAAGAAGAAAGATTAAAAGAACTTACAGAAATTAAAAATAAAGTTGACAAAGTGATTGAAGAAGAAAAAAATAAATTGTAAATAATCATGTCATTTTTTATTTATCATTCTTGTTTAAAACATAACCTTAGAAAACGAATATTCTTGTGTGAACCAATAACAATAAAAAGAAAAAAAAGAATGTAATCAAATACTAATTTTCATAATATGGTTCTCCGCAATTCGGACAACGTGCCAGTGTCTTTTGTGTTTTCCTCGTCAAAACCTGCAAACAATATTTACAAAATTCATGCTTTTCTTCTCTTTTCCCATAATATTGAAGTTGGTTTCTTTCATACATCTTTTTCAACTCCTATTAATTCTATTCATCGTTCCTTAATGATACTACAAGGGTTTTCTTACGAGGATATAAAATTTCACTGACACCTGTTACCTATTTGACACGCCAGTGCCATCTTAATCAACACACGCCGAGTACGATAACATCGTTTCAATTCGCCCCCTATCCAAAAGGGAAGCAGTAACACGGTAGAAAGACACAATAGTTTTTTGTACGAAACAACGATTTAAAAAAAAAGGATTCAATCTACTGAATCACTTTGAGCTCCTCGAACTCACCAAGCTGTTTATTCTTCATGACATTGTCATAGGTGAAGAACCGTCCGTTCATCGCCACATACACGCCATGAGGCAGCGATTGCACAAACGCAAGCGCACTGCCCAGGTTGAACAACCCATCGGAGCTGCCGAACCGATACGGGATCATCGCCCCNNGCTGTCAATCATCATCAAGGTGCGGATGTCTACCTCCACTTTGCAGTGCCCAAGCTTCAACATCTCAGGAAGATGTGTGTCACAGAAGAAGAGTTTCCCTTCTATCATGTCATATTCCTTATCGAAAGTCCCACCGGTGACAAATACCTTGATAGCCATAGGTCCAACCCAATCCCTTATCCGTACTGAGGACCGGTAATCAACTTGGTTTTTAAGTCTTTTTCCTCGAATTCCGACAATGGCTTCGACGGTTTGTTCCCATCATGACAACACTCCAATTGATTGTTTTTAGAAAAAAAAATCTGAACAAAAAAGTATGAAATGTATGATTAGTATGAAAAGTGTTATATATGGGGTGTCCCTTACCATCCGCTTCAAGGTGAACAGCATAATGAAAGACATGAAATTCTACGGCAGCACCACCGTCGGCGAACGAGGACAGATTGTCCTGCCGGCGAAACTTCGAAATGATTTTCATATAATAAAAGGCGACCAGCTCCTTGTCGTCGGAAACGCTGAATCGTACCGCATCGTTTTAGTCAACCCAGAATCAATGAGCACCTACCTCGACTTCATGAGTAAACAGATAGACAAGATGAAATCAACGATTAAGAAAAAGTGATTAGAATGGAATCAGACCAACTAGGAATTACACAAGCGACCCATCAATTCAAATGCCCCAGCTGCAACACCATCGGAGAATACAGCGGCAGCCCTGGTGACCATCTCATCGTGACCTGCACTGAATGCAACACAAAAGGAAGAGTCACCATCCCAGACAGCACCGAGCCACGAACCATGAACGGCAACGCCATAGAGATTTCCCATCTTCGCAAACTCTTCAAAGATTTCGTCGCAATCGACGACGTCTCCTTCGCCGTCAAAAAAGGAGAAATCTTCGGGTTACTCGGACCAAACGGTGCAGGTAAATCAACCATCATCCGGATATTATGCACACTGACCAGACCATCAAAAGGCACTGCGACCGTCGCAGGCTACGACGTCGTCAAACACGCAGGAAAAGTCAGACAACACATCGGTCTTGTATCAGAGAAAATGATCATGTATGAACAGCTCACCGCACGAGAAAACCTCAAACTGTTCGGCAAACTATACAACCTTCCCAATGATTATTTAAACAAACGGGTCGACGAACTCCTCAGGTTCGTACGCATGGAAAAATGGGCGGACCAGCGCATCAGCACGTTCTCAACAGGAATGAAACAACGCATCAACGTGATCCGCGCGCTCGTCAACCAACCAGAGATCCTCTACCTTGATGAGCCGACCCTCGGCTTAGACCCGCAATCCACCGCGGAGATACGAGAACTCACCAGGAGGATCAACCAAGAACACGGGACCACAATCATCCTCACCACCCATATCATGGGCGAGGCCGAAGCCCTCTGCAAACGCATCGGCATCATCGACCATGGCAACATCGTTGCCCTCGACACCCCTGCGAATCTGAAAAAACTCATCTCAGGGACCGATGTGTCCACCTTTGAAATCGAGATAGCAAACCTCGAGCCACGCATGATGACCGCGGTGCAATCACTTCCATTCGTCAAATCACTCGTCCAGGAGGACCTGTCTCACCTGTTGGTGCGAACCACAGGTAATGACGCGTTTGACAGCATCGTAGATTCACTACGGAAAAACGGTGCGAAAGTCCGCATGGTAAAAAATCTTGAACCCTCTTTAGAAGACGTATTTCTGCATTTGACCGGGCGTGAAGCCCGCGAAAAAATATCAGAAAATAACACAAGTAGTGCCGGACCGGGACACGGCCCGGGTCGACGTCGACCAAAAAGGATACGGTAGGTGAAAAAAACATGGGTGTAAGAAATGTACTGCGGCACAGCGCATGGATCTGTTGGAAAGACCTCTTAGAGTTCAGCAGAAGCAAATTACGATTAATCATGTTAATACTCATGCCCCTGTTCATGATGGTGATGGTCGGTTTCATCTTCCCCTCAGGGAGCACGATTAGCGATACGCCGATCGCGATGGTGAACAACGATTCAGGAACCCTGGGGTCTTCTTTTCTGGCGCAACTGGAGACCATCAACAACCAGACAGGGATGATGGACCTCAGCAACGCACAGGATTTTAACGACATTAAAACGAAACTGCAGAACAATGAAATCAATGGTGGAATCATCATCCCTGAGAATTTCTCAGCAGACATCCGATCTGGCAAACAAGGGATGATCACGATCGTCATTGATCAATCCAACCCGCAGATGTCACTCACCATCCAAGGGGTTCTTGGAAAAACCATCGAGGCGATGGGCAAACAAAGTGCGATCTATAACCTCAACAGCAGATTCAACGTCTCCGTCACAACCGCAACAGCCATGGTGACCCCTTATGTCGTCGAATCAAAAGGCATCGTCCCTGGAGAGCCGAACTACTTCCAGTTCGTCGCCCCTGGTATCATCGCCATGGTCGTCATGATGGCGCTCATGACCGGGCTGCCCCACGCGATCTCCTATGAAAAAGACATAGGAACCTTAGATGGGATGCTTGCAGCACCCATCAACCGACTGTCCATTATCCTTGGCAAAGTCATGGCGCAGACCGTACGTGGGATGATCCAAGGATTCATCATTCTCTTTCTTGCAGTCGTCCTCTTCGGCGTCGTCATCGAAGGAAACATCCTGCTGGTGATCTTCCTTATCCTCCTGACCGTCTTTAGTTTCGTCGGTCTTGGCATCCTAATAACATCCTTTACCGAAAACGAGGAGACCGCAACCATGGTCATGATGACCCTGATGTTTCCGATGATGTTCCTCTCGGGGGTGTTCTTCCCACTGCAGCAGATGCCGTGGTACATGCAAGGGTTGGCCAAATTCCTCCCCTTGACCTACGCGACGACCGCGCTGCGAAAAGTCATGGTCCTCGGGGCGGATATCTCCGCGGTCGGCACCGAGGTCCTCATCCTGGTCGCATTCGGTATCGTCCTGCTTGCAGTCGCAGTCCCAATGTTCAGACAGGCGATGAGCAAATAAAAGGAAAGACGAACCTGGATTGGTCAAGAGACGAAACGTTCGAATTAACTTCCTGAATCCGTGACCCCTCCTACCCAGACCTCCCAGTCCGCACCATACGATTTAACAAATCCTGCCATCTGACTGCCAAGAACTCCAATCTCATATGTTCTCTTTACATCTCCTAGTTCAGATGATGAGTTGGTTTACGGATGGGGTTCTTCAGGTCCGATAATGAAGAACAAGGTAGGGTTATTCATATTGTTATATTCTGTTTCTATCCAAGCAGGAGACCGTCCGATATCAGAGACGCGGACTTCATCAATAGTCCCATAGAAATTCGCACTTGCAGTATCTGTTCTCCATGCACCAATACAAAATGGGTAACCTGAATTTACCAATGTTTGTGTCCCCGTCTGAGATTGTTGTACACCATTGATATAAAAAAAGTTAGTCCCAGATTGTTTCATACCAGAGAGATAGTACCAATTACTTGATGGTTCTTCTTCATTTGCGTAGATGTATTGATAATGATATCCACCACCATCGACCCGCAGAGACATTTTTGAGCCTGGGCCTTGTAAATCCCAATTCAATGAGTATCCTTTATAATCTCCTGAAATGTCTTGCTGCTTTCCAGCGACTCTCATGTTTTGTGTTGTCAGTGGATATATCCATGCAGAGATGGTAAAATCTCCAGAAAAACTCAGTTTATTAACATCATTGGTTGTTATGTATTCCCATATTGTTTCAGTTCGGTCAAATTGCTGACATTTTCCTATCCGTCCATTCCATTCAACAGGCATGTTTGCAGTTTTTTTCATACCGGTGATTCCATTTGAAGTACTATCTGCAATTGTTGATGGTGTAGCGTCGTTCATATGCCAGACTCCCTTATAATGAGAATCCCAGGTTTTCTCAGGATATTCTTGATTAATGCAATCTGGATTCCCATAGTACACATAGAAAATTGTATCTTCATCTGAAGAAAGATCATTGATGTTTACCCATGCAACAAGCGTTCCAGAGGCTGCATCAAAGCTTTCAATCTCATGGTGTAGTTTTATTGCAGCTCCCGCATCGTTCATGAACAAGATATCATCTCCATCATCTTGTGCTTTCATAAGATCTGCATCAGTCGTACTAATGAGCACAGGGAAGTTATCCAAATCATCAGTAACTTGTGTATGATCAATTGTGATTTGTTTCCTGTACTGCCATCCATAGTCAAACGGATCAAACGGGGAGGGATATCCAGTGGTAAAACTATATATTTTCCGTGCCCAATGTGTCCCATCTGTCACGTTCACATACCAGTAATACTCAACCCCATAGGTCATACCACTTAGAGGGACTGTGTAGGTTCCATCATGAACACCTACCTCATGTTGAGAACCGATATTTGGGGATGTCTGCACGGTGTACTCCATCGCATCTCCCTGATAATCCTTCAGCGTGAACTGCAAATGGGGAAGATTCATAGGCACATCCCGTTCCCCATCTTCTGGCGATGGGTTTGAAATTTTGGGTGCAATCGGTTCGGTTGTAAAGGAACATATCTTATTGACTGTATCTTTCCCATCAGTGAGTTGAATGTACCAACTGTAATTCGTAAGGCTCTCCAATCCTGAGATAGGAATTGAATAGATCCCATCTGGTTTTAAACCACCGCTCCCTGACCCGATGTTCGGTTCTGTCGTCACATTATAACTCATAAGATCATTATTCAAATCGTTTATTTCAAACCGTAATTCTGTTATAGTTACCGGTACCATTTGTTGACCGTCCGCAGGATCGGTCTGGGTGATCTCCGGTGGACTATTCGGCGGCCAATATTCCATCTCTTCAGCAGATACCTTCGCAAACAATGCATACCCAAACATCCCATACGCCATTACCGGTGGGAGAAAGATACTGAACCCGATACCCCAGAACCCTAGCGCAAGACCCTGTTGCTGACCAGACGCAATAAAACCAGTCCCTGACCTCAGACCACCACAACTCGTAATACCTAAAGGTGTTTTCCAGCCGACAAACAACCTGGGAATCGGAGCCATAACAAAGGGGATAAAACGTGGGAGAATAATGATCGGGAACGCAGAACCCTGACCGGTGGATACAAAGTTACAAAACATCTCCCGACCCGTACCCGCATTAGACACAGGAAGACCACCATCGATATTCTGAGGAGCAAAGTTCTGACTTCGTTTACCAAACTGGGCTAAAACCATGTCCGCAGACATCCCCGCTGGCAACAAACCTTGTTGTTCAGCGCATAGAAGAATCTGTCGTTGAAGTTGTTGGGTTTCAGCAGAGCACGGATCATGGGCATTTGCTGTGACCAACGCAGAAAATAATTCTTTCAAATATGTTCCTGATTCATAGGAAATGGTTTGGGTATGCGGAATCCCACCAACATAGCAGGTGATGACTGCATCATCATTTGCAACAGCATTTTTTGGTTGAGATGCATCTGTTGTGGTTGATTGAGAGGTGCTTACAACCCCAGATGTACATCCACTAAATATTAAAAGAGTTACAACACCAGCAGTTAAAAAAATATTTAGTCCAGATTTTTTCATGATTTTCTCCCTCGTTCTTTTCCACCGATACATAGCATTGTCTCCTATATAAAACCGTTCTTTTCATCTTTAAATCATTTATTTTCATCTAGTGGAAAAAAACTATCCTGTAATATTTCCATATGATATCCTCTTCAGACCAACCTGCGGTTCAGATGCAGGGGGTTCCCCCTAAAAAACGGCTTTGTTTTGATTTTATTAACAGGAGAAGATGAAAACGGACCTAGCGGGATTAAAGCAAGCGGTTTTATGTTCGGATTCTTTATCTTTGGTCTTCAATAGTTAGACGAACGCTCCATTCCCGATATGATGGAGTTTTTTTGCGTTTAAATCAAGTAAAATAAATGTATCATTCTTTGTATACCCGACAGGTTTTTCAGTTTCAATAGTAATCGTGTCTCTAGAGATGTCTGTGATCGTAACAGGGATGCTTTGCATTCCTATGGTGCCATGAAATATCCCTTTTTTGACGTCTGAATAATACTGGTTTTTTGTGAAATGAAGCGTAAATTTGCTATCGGTTTTTGCTGCATTGGGTGCAGAAAAAATCGCGCCTCGTTTCAGTTCTTCGACCGTCGCACCCTTTATCGCAAGACCTACTCTACATCCTGCAGTCGCACTATTAAAATTACTATCTTGCATTTGGATAGAGCGGATGATTACTTCTTTATCTGCCGGTAAAAGAACCATGGTATCATGGGTATTGATGGTTCCTTGTTTCACAAACCCAAGGATTACCTCTCCGATGCCTTTCACGGCAAAGGAATGATCTATGATTACTATCGCAGGGGACGAGACATCTCGCTTAGGGTTCACCTTCACAAGAAATCCTATTATCTTAGGAAGTTCCCTCTCGATGATCGTGAATTGTTCAAGGGAGGTATTTTTAATCATCTTTCGAAGTTGAGTCGCATCTGAGTACGGCGGT
>DAYE01000033.1:0-4849 GCA_002506745.1 Euryarchaeota archaeon UBA33 | reverse complement strand
CCTTTTTTCCCAAGTTCTCTCCCTAATTTGTCATCATGAAAGATACCAACTGCTACGTGTTTCATCACCCCTGCAATAAAAAACGTGACATAAAGCTATGTATGGAGAGAAAACTTTCAAGATCACTAGTATTTACCAGGAGAAAACGAAAGCGGACCTGGCGGGGTTAAGGTTTTCCCTCTCCCGTTGAAAATCTTAACAAACGAACCAAAAACCCATTTTTTAAGACGTCTACATTACTTTTTCCTTTTTTCTTTTTATATACCAAAATATCAAAGAATAATAGAGGGTGAACATGATAGAAGAAGTAAAACGACGCGCATCGCCAATCCCAACCGGAGCAAATCTCCGGGGTATTCAACCCAGACGGGAATAAAAAATTTCTGTTTTGGGATTTTTGATATATTTTCAGCAATTTTTAATAGGAGGACATAACATTTGAAGCATGGAATCCCTTTTCAGGCATTAAAAATATTTGTAAGTAGAGTAGCTGTTGTCGCGTGTAGGATTATCGCGACTATTATATATACTACAAGAACTTTAGAGAGATTCGCGCCTATTTTTAACAGGGTATAATCAGCCTTTTTATCTGTAAAGTCTCTGTAAAGCATGTAGGTTCCATAAAGAATTATCGCCATAAATGGGGTAACAAGAATCACAGGCCAGTGGATGTAAATAGCAACAAAATAAAAAGGAACTGATAAGATTAACACTGCCTTGATAACTGTCTTGGCACGTATACCAAGCCAACAGGCGGTCGTTCTTGTGCCAATTTTCCGGTCAATCTCCCGGTCAGCGATTTCAGCTATAAGACAACTTGCGAATGTTGGAAGAAAAGAAGCTAAACTAAATGCAATCGTTGCTCTCAGCGGACCGTTGAATAAAAAGAAACAGCTTAGTATAGGTAAAATTGAGAACCCATAGGTGTTGGATAAAGTGCCGATGAGTGGTCTGTTTTTCAGTCGAATCGGCTTGGTGTATATAATTCCAAGAACATAGGTAAAAGCGCATAAAACAGCAAATTCCAGGTTTCCAAGGAGAAACACTACGCAGGCAAGGGCGATGCTGGTGAGCACAAAATTCCATTTCAATTGACTCCAAGTAAACTCTTTCAGTAAATAGTTTGCCTTCACGATTCCACTGGATATCGCTAATTTATCCTCTTCAACGTCAAAGAGATTATTGTAACCGTTGACGGCTACCGAAAGCAGATAGAGAGCAAGAGCACCAAGGAGGTATTTCCAGTAGAAGAAATTAAACCCCGTAAAATATAATCCGACGACAGAATAAATAACAAGCAAAGGGAGGGCTGCGACACTCCTCTGAATCCTTAGAAATTTTGCTAAAGAACTCTTACTACTAGATAAAAACTGCATGTTCTTCAACGTTCTATCTATCTTATCTTCCATTAGGAATTACTCCATAATAACCCCAAAGAAGTTATGAGTCATACTTCATACCTTCTTGTCATATGATAATCCGTGTCATATATTAATATTTTGCATGACATTGAAAGAGGTATTTGTGTTTTGGATATAAAAAAGTGTAGAAGGGGGATTGAAGCCACCGTACCAAATCAAGAGAAGAGAAATTGAGAGTAAAAACCGTGTCAATATCTTTTCTCCAGGGGTTCATTAAAAACTTTTTTAGCAAGATATTTTGCTGTTGTTGAACCTGCAGGCTCCTCCCCAACAATTGTTACATCGTACTCTTTTTTCATCCACTTTTTTTAAATTTGTTTACATCCTAGGTTTAAACAATTCTTCTCCAAGAAGTGGTGTAAATAGTATATACCAGGCTATTGGAAAAATAATTAATATCACTGAGGTAAGAGTACCAATTATTGGAATTAACATTATCGGCACAAGAGAATATCGTAAAAATGATTGAATGCCAATTATTTTTCTTATTTTACTTCTATCAAAAATTTTCATAGTTAAAAATTTAACACTTAAGGCTAATAAAATAAAAGTGAGAACTGCTAATAAAATAATTTGCCAGGGGTAGTAGTTATACCCAAAAAACACAAAGGGTGTGAATAATAAAACAGCTGAAAACAGTCGTATACCAAATCCAAATGCTTTAAAAGTATTTGGAATAAAAAGATTATTTCCTTCTACTTTTACGCCTGAAGAAAGCGCTATATTTGTCACACCCATTTTATAATCATGGTCAGCATCTTTTATTCCTCCCTCAACAGCATTCATATGTATTGCTTGATTAAATGTTAGAATAAATATTATCCATGTTATTATTGTTGGTTGACCAAATGAAAGAGCGCCAAATAAGAAAACAAAAGACATTGATATTGAAACAAGAAAATCAGATCCGACGATTTTTTTACCATATAAATCATAAACACTACCAAGAATTCCTGCAAGGATAATGCAGATAATTGCAATTAATTTGTTAGTATCGATTGGTTTTTCAAAATACAGTATTGAAATAAGGAAGAATGTCAATAAAATGAGAAGAATTGCTATCATTAATGCTGATCTTTTTGAAACATCTCCGCTGACAAGTGGCTTTTTTTTCAAATCATCAACAAGATTATCAAGTTCAACATCGGCATAGTCGTTTAGTAAAAAACCAAAAACAGCTGAAAACGAGCCAACTAAAAAGACAATACATAGATCAAACAAATCGTATACACCGACAGTTAATGCACCAATTAATGCAGTGGTTCCAAGTGCACCGATACCAGGGAGCCGAAGGAGTTTAGCGTACGCAGCAATCTTCTTCATAGAGCTGTGTTAAAGTCTGATTCTTTTTGAACTTTTCCCATCTATATTTCTTCTAATTACTAAAATACTTCGAGAAGGATAAAAAATTTTATGAATAATATCTTACCACCAGGCTGTCTTGAAATCCCATAGGTCGAGTTTTCGAATGTTGCGGCTTATAAAACAAGAATACGAGCTGAGGCCGCCGGAAATATCCAAAATCTTAACAAACGAGAAAAAAGGGTCATTAGAGGTATTGGTTTCTCCGGTTGATTTTTACGGGCCTGGCGGGTGGGGAACCATCCAACAAGAGGGACACCACAGGAAGTTTTTGACACAAATTCGAGTTGGAAATTGTAAGTTTTTTCTCACTAAAACTCTTCTTTTTTTCTTAAATCGATAAAATAACAGTATTAATAAGAAAATGACGATGGGCAAAAGAATTATATCGATTATTAACCTTTCTTTGGTAGTTGTTTTCTTTTAATCTTTTCAGGTGTTGTAAGATAGTTTTCATTTGAGGTTATTGGTCTTCTTAGTTCTTTTTCAGTTTCTTTTCTTGCATTACCTGCTATTCTTCCTCCTCTTCTGACAGCACCTTCAGCTTGTTTATACCCCCGTGCATCTTCTTTTCTTGTGATTTCAGTAGATACCCGCTCCCCAAGCATTGAAAAGATTAACTCTAAATCGTTCATGTGGTCTCGTAAGTTTTCTCGTCTTAACCCTTTGAATCTCTTATATTCGGTGGGAGTCATACCAAAAGTGGCTTTGGAGATTTCTGCGGTAAGGATTGCATATTCTCGTTCAGTTTTAACATCCCTTTTTTTCCATTCGTCTGTTAATTCATCTCGTATAGCAATACCTCGGACTCTTTTTTCAATCCAGTCCTGAGAATATCCTTTTGCTTCGTAGATTTTTTTCATACGCTGTTGTGCAAGCTCTGGGTTTTCTATTTCTTGGATTCTCTCATAGCCAACTTGAGCTAACCAGAGTTTAAAGGGTTCTGCTTTTTTTGATGGGATTGATTGAATTAAACGAAAAGCACCTTTTGTTGAAACACAATTTATTTTTTGTTTTCCACCAACTGTATCTATTACAAGGGGGGTGGCAATTTGCCCCCATCCTTGCGCAAAGCCTTCGTCTCTTCTTCGCATATCTTTTAAATAGTTTGCTGGGTCTTTTGAATCTGTTAATGCTTCGATGATATCAACTGCGACAAACCACCATTCATCATTAAACCATGTTCGTCGTATCTTTTTATTCTGAAAGATGACTATTGATTTTTCTTCATTCATGGTACTCACTCTCAATATTTATTTTTATTAAAATCAATTGGAATAGTATAGTTTTTATCAATAAGTTTAGCAGATGCTATTTTGCTGGTTCTGAATTTTCTTATTGCTTTCCGTAGATGACAGTATCCAATGGTGTATTTTGCTGATGTATAATATATGTCTATGTTTCTTTTGATGAATTCTGCAGTTTTCATATCAAAATATTTTATTTCTGTTGTCTTTAATTTTTTATATGCGTTTTTTAATGTTGCATACACTTTTTCATCGATAGTGTTGTTGTAGGGATGATATTTTTTTCTAAGCAGTTCTTTGTCCAGTTCTTTTTTTGTTTCTTTTGGAAGAGCTTTGGTGATCTTGGCTGCGAGTGCTGTTATGGTTTTCTTATCTATTGGTTTAGAAAAATAGTCTTCATCATAATAGTCATCTTCAATATCATAGGTGTTTTCATGTTGATTTTTTATGATTTTATACAAAGCGGTAAGTTCCGAATCAGTGAAATCTACTGATTTCATTGTATGAGTTCTCCTGTGAATGTTTTCTGCATTAAAACATTAAAAATGTTGTCAATCTGCTCTTTTGAATGTTTCTGTTGGTCTATTATTTTCTCAACTTGTTTGGCGATTGAAGCGAATTGTTCAAAGTTGACAATTTCAATGCTTGCCCCTAAAGGAAATATTCGATCATCACCATTGATTTCCCAATGGATTTCTTTAGAATCAAATCCGATGACGGATGGCATGAAAATGGAATATTATCTCATTTATCTTTAATCTTTGGGTTATATTAGTAGTCTGTCGAGTAATACGGGCCTGGCGGGATTCGAACCCGCGA
>DAYE01000097.1 GCA_002506745.1 Euryarchaeota archaeon UBA33 | reverse complement strand
CTTTCAGCACCGACCGCTGGGATCTGTTACGCCCAGTGTCCGATGATCTACTGGTCGTTCAAAGGCAAGACCATCGCGGAGAAATCCCTCCCGGTACTGGTGTATGATAAGACCGCGATCTCAGCGCGGTACGAGTCTGGAGGACGCCATGGGATCGAACGGGTCGATGAATTCCATCGCATTGAACCAGTCTACATCGGGACACGGGAGCAGCTGTTATCCTTGCGTGATAAACTCCTGGAAAGGTACAAACACGTGTTCAATGATATCTTCGATTTGGAATGGCAGATGGCATGGGTCACCCCCTGGTACATGCAACAGGCGGGAAAGATCGGCGATGAGAGCGCCCAGGATACGGGGACGATCGATTTTGAGGCGTACATGCCGTATCGGGGGACACGGCAGGACTCTGAGTGGCTGGAGTTCCAAAACCTCAGCATCCTAGGAGATAAGTACATCACTGCGTTCAACATCAAAGCNNTTTGGGCAACTCCGAACAGAAAAAATATCTGTCAGGAAAAAACCTTTTAAAGAAGCATTACTTCCTGGCCCTCTATGGCGAAGAGACGAAAGGAAGGAGCCGAGGTAGAAGAGTCACTCGATTTCCAGATACCGAAATTCGATGAAGAAGGGTTCATGAAAAAAGAACGGCGGAACATCAAGACTCTGTTCATCTCGTTTCTCTTCGGATTACTTATTGCGGTCATCTGTTTTGGTTTCTGGGTGCTCCTTGACGGTAGCTTCCTACGCTGGGAGTTAGTCCTCCTCGTTGCTGTCGTCAACTCTATTTGGATAAAATACCTGTTCATGAAGCTGAATATCGACCTAACAGATTTTGGGCGAAAAGGCTGGCTGACCGCGTTCGTCACCTATTTCTTCACCTGGCTGCTGTTACTCATTGTCCTGGTAAACCCACCGTTCTATGATGGGGAATCACCACATGTCGATATGGTGACACTCCCAGGGATGCAAGAACCAGGGGGAACCATCCTTTTTGCTGCTTACATCGTCGACAACGTAGGAGTCAACAAAGCAGGGATCACCTTTTCGATCACTGATCCCAATGGAACCGTGTCTACACCAGAATTTACGTATGAAAACAATATTTTCCGGTATACATATGAAAATCCGAATGCTAAGACGGGTACCTTTAATTACACGGCGATCGTCTCTGATGTGAACAACCGGAAAACAACCATCACGGGAACATTTATCTATGCCACGGATGTCCTTGAAATCATCTCGTCTCGATTCACCGGCGTCATGAGCGGTGATGCGATCACCATAAACGCAGACAAAGAAATCAGCAAAGTAAATTTCAGGGTGTACTACAAGATAGACAACGGATCAGACATCAACGTCAATCGAAAGCAGACAAGCGATATAGAGAAATACGAAACCACGGCAGAGTTCAAAGGATGGACCACGAATTCCACCGTCAGTGTGTCGGTCTTTGCTGAGGCACGTCATTACTTCCTCAACATCCCCGAAAAGTTCTCCAATACCGTCAAAGACACACACCACTATACATTTACGACAGCCAATGACCAGAACATCGGAACAGAGGAACCACTTGTGGAATGGAACGCCACCCGCGCGTTACTACGACAATCACAACTCCCAAACACGCTCAACTACATCACACCCTATCCGATAAGCTCCAGCTCAACCCCCGGCTTTGAGGTCATTGTCTTTCTCGTGGCTATCGTTGCTGTTGTTTTCCTGTTCAAACGGAAAAAGAACAATAAGAGGACATGACCGAAATAACTGCTTTTTGTCACTCATTCAAAAAAGATTTTATACCCAGGGCACAGAATCCGAGGCAACCAGTGCGATGCTGGTCAGAAAAAGACATCCTTGAGGGAACAGTTGTTGATGCGTACGTCATTATTCTAAGGACCCGGGGATGCGCCTGGGCACTCTCATCTGGTTGTACGATGTGCGGGTACTTCAATGACAGTATATTATCGGATGTCTCTGATGAGGACCTTTCTGCTCAGTTTGAGAACGCCATGCGGAACTACAAGGGTGAAAAAATCGTGAAACTGTTCACCTCAGGCAGTTTCCTTGATCCTTCTGAAATACCAGTACCCATCCAAAAAAAAATCCTTGCCACCTTGAATAACACCGCAGAAAAAATCTCTGTCGAATCACGACCAGAATATATCACTGAAAAAAGTTTACGAGCGATTCAGGAGAATGTACAGTTAAAAAAATTCGAAGTCGGCATAGGATTGGAAACCTCAAATGATCTGGTGCGAGAAAAAGCCATCAACAAAGGTTTTACATTCCAAGATTATAAAAAAGCAGCAGCCTTGCTCAAAAAACAAAAGGTGGGCGTCAAAACCTATATGCTCCTCAAACCACCGTTCTTGACAGAGAAAGAATCACTCAACGACTGCATCAAAACAGCTAAAGACACCGCCCCTTATACTGATCTACTGTCCTTGAACCCGACAAACGTACAACATCACACCGTGGTCGAATATCTCTGGAAAAGAAATCAGTACAGGCCACCCTGGCTCTGGAGTATTGTTGAGTTTCTACGGCAGAGTAAAAGCCTCACGAAGGCATTTGTGAAATGCGATGTGGTCGGCGGGGGAAGCAACCGTGGAGCCCATAATTGTGGCATCTGTGACAAAAAGGTACTCCATGCGATCGAAGAATTCTCTTTGACACAAAACAACGACGTGTTCAGAGCGCTCTCCTGCGATTGCCAAGAGCAATGGAGAGACCAACTGGACCTGGAGAGCCTCAGTTTCGGCTCCTTAGTTGATTTTGCACGGTGGAACCCATGAAACCCACAGTTGAACAAAACGATATCGTGGTACTCATCGATGAAAACCTTCGAAAAATCATTGTTGATACGAACGGAAAAACCGATAAAATCAGAGGAATCGGGGTCATCGACCCCAAAACTCTCGTCGGAAAAGAATATGGTGATAAACTGCAGATCGGCAGTAAACAGTTTTGGCTGCTTGTTCCCTCCGTTCAGGATAAACTGCAGGGACTGCATCGTCAGGCGCAGATCATTTTACCCCGGGATGCAGCGCACATCCTGATGAACTGCTCTATTGAGCCAGGACAGAGCGTGCTCGAGGCAGGGATCGGGTCCGGGTCTCTAACGATCGCCCTTGCTTCCGCGGTCGCTCCAAATGGCACTGTTATTTCCTATGATATCCGGGAAGAGTTCATTGAGCATGCGATGAAGAATCTCAAACAAGCGAGTCTTGCCAAATATGTGACAACGAAAATCAAGGATGTCACAACAGGGATCGATGAAACAGATCTTGACGCGATCATCCTTGACATCCCGAACCCATGGGTCGTGGTCGCCCATGCTTACAACGCGTTGAAGATCGGAGGATATATCTGTACGTATTCCCCATTGATCTCCCAGGTGGAGCAGACCGTGAACACCATCGAGCAGCATTCCTTCATTGAATGTAAAACCTACGAGAACATCCAGCGGGAGATGATCGTCTCAAAACATGGGACCCGCCCAAGCTTCGAGATGCTGGGACATACCGGGTATCTCACGTTCGCCCGGAAAGTAAAAACCCTCTAACAGCAGATGTTCTCCGAGAGTGGCTCCGAATGGTTTAAATCTCTTTTCGGTATACACTGGCTCAACAATATCGGAGGATTATGTTATGACGAAACGCGTGTATAATTTTTATGCAGGGCCAGCGACGTTACCACTTCCCGTTCTGAAAAAAGCACAGGAAGAGCTGCTTGACTTCCATGGGACCGGGATGTCGATACTAGAGATTTCTCATCGGTCCAAAGAATATGATGAGGTACACAAGAAAGCCTCAGAACTGGTCAAAGAGCTTATGGGCATCCCCAGTAATTATAAGGTCTTATGGCTGCAGGGTGGTGCATCGACCCAGTTCTTCATGGCACCCCTCAACCTGCAACAACCAGGAAAACCAATGGAATATGTTCATACCGGTGCGTGGGCAAAAAAAGCAATCAAGGAAGCAAAGCTCTACGGTGAGGTCAAGATCATCGCATCCTCAGAGGACCAGAAGTTCACGTACATCCCGAAGAATGTCGCATTCAGCTCAAACGCATCATTTGGTCATATCACCGGTAATGAGACCATCGGGGGAATCGAATGGCAGGAATGGCCAAAGGTCCCCAACGAAGTTCCTCTTGCCTGTGACATGTCCTCGAATTTCATGGACAAAGTCATCGATGTCAAGAAGTTCGGTCTCATCTACGCTGGGGCTCAGAAAAATCTTGGTCCCGCGGGAGTCACCGTGGTCATTATCCGAGACGACCTGATCAACCGGGTCCCTGAGAACGCACCAACGATGCTGAAATACAAGACCCATGTGGAAAAAGACTCCTTATACAACACTTGCCCGTGTTTCTCGATCTACCTCTGTGAGCTGGTCTTGGAACATCTGAAGGCGCTGGGTGGGATTCCAGCGATGGAAAAACAGAACCGGAAAAAAGCAAAACTCGTCTACGATATTATCGATAAATCAAACGGATTTTATAAAGGAGTGGCAAAACCAGAGTCCCGTTCCCTGATGAACATCACCTTTAACCTTGCGACACCGGAGCTTGAGGCAAAATGCGTCGATGAAGCAAAAAAGAAAGGATTGATTGGCCTGAAAGGTCACCGGGATGTCGGCGGTATGCGAGCATCTGTGTATAACGCAATGTCGCTTGAAGGTACCGAAGTGCTCTGTAAGTTTTTAAATGAATTCCAGGAGCAAAACCAGTAACATTCTGGTTTTTTTCTCTTTTTTTATTATTTTTTCCTTAAAACGAGAACGAATACTTTCAGTGACCCTGTTCGTAGATATATAAAGTAAGACGACCTTATCAGTATTAATTGACTTGTGTTGCGGGGGACATGCCAGACAAAGCTGCTGGCATTTCTGCCACTTTTATCAGAAATCATCTAAGCGTTTTGTCTTCTGATTCTTGATGAGTTTCTGGCAGGTTTCCCATGACGTTCGTGCATGCGGTGGTAATGATCCGAACCGTGACACCCAGGTATACAGGAATTTTTTAGTGACCGGGTCGGCGGGATACCCGCTGCCTAGCGGAAGACTCAATTTTGGTTCGAGCTCCCTCGCTATCATTCGGACATGCTCGTCCCGGGTGACTTTTGCAAGAATACTAGCTGCTCCGACAATAGGGTAGTTCGCGTCAGCCTTATGTTTGGAAATCATCTGCGGTTTATAAGAAAGATGGGACAGGATGTCTCTTCCGAAACGTTCTTCCTTGACATCGACCGCATCGACATAGCAGACTTCTGGTTTGAGCTTCTCGATGATTTTACTATAGACGAACACTTCAAGTTCATTTAACGTCATAGTTTTTCTGAGATCATCAATATCAGCGGCAGGCAGCACTATGATTTCATAGTTTGAGGCGATCTTTTGTATCATCGGAGCGAGCTGTTCACGTCTCCTCGGGGTGAGTTGTTTGGAGTCGGCTACACCGATACGGACGAGCTCTGCATCGTTCTCAACAAGGATTCCTGCAACGACCAATGGTCCAAAGCATGGCCCTCTACCCGCTTCATCCGCTCCGCAAATCATCACGGTCTTGTAACAGATAGAGGTAAAAAGATGTTACGAAGCAGTCGATAGGCAATTTTTTAATACTGGACCCTATTCTGCCCGTTGATTGCCGCCGTAGCTTAGCTGGTGGAGCGGCTGATTCGTAATCAGCAGGTCAGGGGTCCAAATCCCTTCGGCGGCTTGATAACTACTAGCATTGTAATTCGAATGGAAAAAATTTAAACTAATTTTGATCTGATTTTTAACCCTCTGTGGAACACTCTTATCAGATGTTCAAATCCCTTCCCTAATACTTTTCCGTTTTACACGGGAGAAAAACATCGTTTTAGTAACGATCTTTCCCATAATGTTATTGTCAACGACATCTGGGAACGTGAGGCTACCAAGTTTTGATTTACTAATAAATATCTTAACAATCGTTAAGTATAAATACATGTTTCACTTTAATAATACGAACGGGGATACTATGAAGAAATATATCTGGATAGGATTTGTAATAACGCTGCTGATTGTTTCAACAGGAAATGCAATAGCAAATAATGATAAAATACAAACAGCCTCAAAAGAGTTTACTCACACAGTTTTTGCAGAAGAGTGTACTGCTACGTGGTGTCCGAATTGTCCTTATGCGGCTGAAGCACTATACAACATATATCAAAGTGGCGACTATCCTTTCTACTATGTCGCTCTAGTCAATGATATGAGCCCTATTGCGAAAGATCGTAATCGTGATTACAGTTTCGGTTTCATCAAAGTATTTGCCTTCCCAACTGTTTATTTTGATGGTGGTGACACAATCTTTGTCGGAAGAGAAAATAATGCTTCACTAACTGAAGCCCAGTACCGTCCATTGATTGAGCAAGAAGGGGCAAGAACTCCAAAACAACCTATAACCATGAATTCTTCAGTTACGTGGAATGGAAATGCAAAACTAACAATAACTATAAACATAAAAAATGAAGGCAATCTTCCTTATTTCGGAAAATGTAGATCTTATGTCACAGAAATTGTATCACGTTGGAATAACAATTTTGGGAATCCTTATCATTTTGCATTGCTTGATTATGCAGTCAACAAATACGTATTACTTATGCCGAAAATTACAAAGACAATAACAGGTACTTTTGACGGCAATGCCAACCACGGAAACCAAACCTTTGAAGATATTACACAAGATAACATCATGGTAATATCATCACTTTCCAACTGGCAGCCACACTATCGAACTGGATATGAAAGTGATCAGTATAATCAAAAATATTTCGCACATTTTGTAGACCAGACAACAGCAACAACACCAACTTAATTACATTAAAATATATAATGGAGTTAAAAACATGAAAAACAAAATAATAAATATACTCTTTTGTTTGATATTACTGATACCAATAATATCAACGACCGCAGCTGCAAATCAACCACCGACAGCACCTACTATAGATGGTCCACCAAACGGAAATGCTGGAGTCCAATATACTTATGGATTTTGCTCCGAAGATCCTGATGGTGATAATGTGACCATTATCGTTAATTGGGGTGAAGGAGCAGGTGATGTATCTTATGGTCCATTCCCATCTGGCATATGTGCAACAGAAATCCATACTTGGTCTAAAAAAGGAACATATATAATTAAAGCAAAAGCATCAGATGGACAAGCTGAAAGTGCCTGGGCTACTTTGAGTGTTACGATGCCATGTTCGTACTATATACCGACTCTCTCGTTCTGGGAACATTTGTTCGAGCGATTTCCCAATGCATTCCCAATACTTCGATTTCTTC
>DAYE01000079.1 GCA_002506745.1 Euryarchaeota archaeon UBA33 | reverse complement strand
CGCTTATATAAATATCTTGAAAATCATGTTTGTTTGAGGTGAAAAAAAGCATGCCGATCATCACGATTGAAACATGGCCGTTGCCACCAGAACGAAAACCGGAACTAATGAAAAAGATCACCAAGGTTTTCACAGAATATGGTATCCCTGCTCAAGCGGTAACGATCCTTATTCATGAGACNNCCTACTTACAGCGCATACGCCAATGCTTCCTCTGCGGTTATTTCTTCAACTCGCCCTTCGCCGACCCATCGCTCAAACGTGGATTCCTCGACAGGGAATTCAAAGTCTTTTTTTCTATCAAAAATCCTGAGAGTATAGACGTCCTTGTTTTTTCCCCGTTCAAAACCATACAACACAGCACAGGCGACCGTCTGCTTGTCTTTCAACGTCACTGTATAGTAATGCCCTACTTTTATTTTTAATTTTGACATGAATCATTCCTCTAGCAGAGTAATAAAATGGATAACTTCTCTTTCGTTAATAACCATATCCTTTCAAGCACTGAAAATGCGAAACATCTCGATTGTTAAAAAAGAAAGAAAAAAAATAAAAAAAAGGGGTTTAACTGTCGTCCTCATCCCAGCGGTATGGAAAATCCCGATAGGAATCAGACACCTCTTTTATTTGTAGGAGGGTCCCGTTGCTTCCGATTTTCACGACTTCAACCATTTTTGTCTACCTCCAATGGGAAACGCATGCTCTGGTACGATAACATTTTAATAATGTTATAGTCCAAAACATTCCTTTCCTGTAAATCCTACCCACAATAGGACCCTCTATTTAAGCCTTTCGAAAAATGCATCGTTCTTCTCCTGAAGAGCCTCTTACGAGGTATGCTTGCTTTTCGGAGGAGTCAGCTTGCGAGAATACCCTGGTTCTTGATGTTTCGTCTGTTTGCCGCCGATACCAACCACACAGACATCCAGGACCCCTTTCTGACCCAATTCCATGATCAGCCGATCGAAGGGATCATTCATGTTGAACACCTTCTGATATATCCTCTCTGAAAACTTTTGATTGCTCTTTTCACCCACCACCATCTGAGGCATCTCCCTAGCAATAAGATAGCGAAACGATACATATAAAACCGATGGTAAAAAAAGGAAAAAAAAGGATGATTCTAAGGATACTTCTGTATCGTGCCGATGAATGACGCGTAGATGTAGTAGCGTCCGTGGAACCCAAGGGTCCTTGCGGGGATGTCCACTTTTTTAAGCAGGATGACTCCGCTGTTGTGCTGCCCATCGGCTGTGACAGTTATGAAATGCAGTCGGATCGCGAAGAGACGGGCGTGTCTGCCGGTCGAGTCGGTTCCGAGGCGTATGGCGAAGCCGCGGACGGTCGATCTGCCCAGCTCCATTGAACCGGCTTTTTTGGCATCTGCGGTGGTTGCCAGGGCGTTCAGAGGAAGTATGGTTGCTAGCATCATTCCAATTATGATAAGTCCGATGAGTGTTTTCTTCATCATTCTACATCCCACTCCATGTTGTCATAGCATTAATATTATTTTGTGAATATATTAATATTTCGGGTAATCTTTCAATAGGAGGAAACAGGGAAAGTATCAGGAGGAGATTTTTCCTATTAAAGAGATGAGGAATCCTTCCTCTTTCTCATGAACAGTAAAGATAAATAGCTCATGGTATTTTCCAGGTCCCAGTATGAAGATCCAGACCGAATGCCTCCCGTGTTTGCTCAAACGCATGCTCTTCGAAACCGAGCTATGCACCACCGATACAAAACGTCAGACAGAAGCGTTACGCACCGCCTGCTTGCTACTGGCCAAGTTGTATGACCCCGAGGTCTGCAGCGCCACGATCGCGACCCAGATCCATCAGGCAGTTTACGAAGCTTTAGGAGACAAGGACCCCTATAAAACCTTGAAACACCAGAGCAACGCGATCGCAACGACTCTGGTCCCCAAGGTCGAATCCCTTATTAGAACCTCAAAAGACCCGTTGAAGACAAGCATGGTCTGTGCGATCATCGGAAACATCATGGATTTCGGCATCGACGGTTCCAGTGCGCACCCGCAGATGCTGCAGGACGTCTTCGACAGNNGATAACTGCGGGGAGATCGTCTTTGACAAACTCCTCTGCCGGGAGCTGAAAACCTTCAACCCAGCGCTTCATCTGACCGTGGTCGTGAAAGGCGAGCCGATCCTCAGTGACGCGACATTGCAGGATGCACAGGATATCAATCTTCACGAGGTCGTCGATGAGCTACTGACCACAGGATGTTACGCGGTCGGCGTTGATTTTGCAAAACTCCCCCGCAAGGTGAAGAACGCGTTGGACCAGGCGGATCTCATCATCGCAAAGGGCATGGCCAACTACGAATCATTCTCAGAGACCGACTATAGACCGATTGCGTACTTGCTTCGGACCAAGTGCAACGCGATCGCCCGTTCCATGCATCTTCCCAGGAACATCAGCGCGATACAAATAAAGGAATAAAAGACAAACCAAGACGCATGGTTTTTTTCGAAAAAACCCTTCCCTGGTTACATACTGTTTTTTTGGTACGAGAAATCCACCAGTTTTATATTTATTCACCAGGAGGAAACTCTCCGAGGCATATTTTAAGGTAAAGTTTATATATTTATAAAACAATAATTTTAATGGTAGGTGAATCTTTTGATAAAAAAAGAACTCCAGGACCTCTACAAAGAAGCGATCTACCAGCATTTACTGGCAGAGGGCCTCAGCCCAACCCGGGCAGAAGCAGAGGCACGCCGGCGCATGAGACGTGACGACGTCCTGTAAATAACATCATCACTTTTTTTTAACAAAACTCATTACGATAAGGTAGAGAAAGAGAGAAGAGCAGAAAAGGGAGGTAGGAAGGATCTGGAAGGGCATAGGAGAGATGGAAGGAAAAGGAATTTAAAACAAATCTCCAGATCCTCTTAAGTTATACTTTGTCAAATCAAATATATAAAGATTTTTAATAAGAATGGCAAAATGAAAAACTACCACTCACTTCTGAGCCAACAAAAACGCCTTCTGCACCGCCTCTTCCGCTGAAGACGCCACATGCAAAAACGACCGAGAATCCTTCATCAGAAACCCGGCAGCCAACTCATCGACACATCCACCGGTCCCCACCACCAGCACCACTGGTTTTTCAAAGATAATTGCATAACAAATCTCACTAAGCGTCCCCCACCGGCCACCGATCGCGACGACCACATCCGCGGCAGACACCACCAAGAAATTCCGACGCATCCCCAGACCAGTTGGTAATGGAACATCCACGAAGGCGTTGGCCTCCTGCTTCGAATCAGGCAACAACCCCACCGTCAACCCCTGAGCAGCTTTCGCGCCACGACAGGCCGCCTCCATCACCCCACCACGGCCGCCACACACCAGGATACCACCCCGGGAGGCGATCCCATGACCAACCTTCTCCGCAGCATCAAGCATCGTCGGAGACAAATGAACATCATCCGCATCGCTCCCACACACCGCAACCACTGTTCGCATCAAACCAGGCTATTCGTCACACGTTTTTAATTGTTTTCAAAAACCCAAAAAAAAAATGCGTTGATTACTCGCCAGGGGCCATGGACTGCTCAACCGCAAAACACGTAGTCCTGCGTCCGTTCTTCATCACAGAGACCAGATTCGCCTGATCCAGCACCTTCATGTTATAATTAATCGTCTGCGGCTTCTGATCAAGCAGGCGGGCAAGCTCTTTTTGCGTAATCCCAGGCTTCCGCTTCAACAAATCAATGATCTGGATCTGCAGCGCGGTCAACCGGAACCGCTCAGACTTGGGGAAGTTCATCCCTGTCGGATAGAACACTCGATACTTCAATCCCTCCCGCCGGGACTGGATCAACTCCGTCTTCTCCAAGACCCCCAGATGATACGACAGAGTCCCATTCTTCACCCCGACCTTCCGCAGGATCTGATTATAATGCACCCCTGGGTTCGTCTTAATGAACCCGTAGATCTGCCCACGGACGAACTGATCCAGGACATCCTCTTTCTGGATCCGCGAGTAGAACGGAAGCAATAACGTGAAAAGCACCAGCAGCCGGTACCTGCCACTCTCAGTGAACACGGCAAGGCCGACCATAAGCAACCCGAAACTCAGCGTCAACCCGGTGATCGGACCCTTGTTCTTATTGACCCATAACGTGGAGTGCATCAGATTGCCTTCATAGGCAACGGTGTACTGCTGCGTGGTCACATACGTGAACCCAAGGGAATCGGAGACATTGAAGACCAACTGGTACGTCCCGGCTTTCTGATACTCATGGGCGACCGCTATCCTATCTGCCGCATACGTCTCCGCAGACCCATCACCCCAATCGATCGTATAACTCGCCAGAGGCACATCAAGATGCTCCCGTGCGAGCTCAAAAAACACCGCCTGCACCTGATAGACATCCAGCTCCGGGATCGATTGGATGAAATTAGTATTCGTCGTGAAATTCTGCAACGGTGACACCACGACCGAGGAGACAGCCAGAACCTCTGATTGCTCAGGGATCTTGACGACAGGTTTTTCATCATAATACACCACGGTGCTGCCCTCAGGCAGGATGCTGGTCTCCGCCGAGGATTGAATCGCAAGACGATCACCAGGGAGCCTGACAACAAGGCTTTGCGCGGGAAGCTGCACCAGATTCTTCAACGCCCCGTTCAGAATAATCGTACTGGTGTTCAAACTCGCATCAGAGAAAATCGTGGAATAATTGGTTTTCATCACCATACTGCTCAGCTGCAACGAACTCACCGTCATATCCGAACCAACCGCGTCAGCGGAAGAAACGACCACCATTGTATCAAAACACACGCTAAGCACTAAAGCAGCCGCTAGAACAAATAAACCGAACCGGTTCCATCTCCGCAGTGATGAACCACTGTCTGGGGGCATAGTCCTATTTTTTTTCTCCGTCAATAATACTTAAGAAATACTCCTTATTTATATGTTTTGAAACAAAACTTGTATCAATCCACCCTCCCTTAAAAAAGAAGGGAGCATTTTAATATTTTAAAAAGATACGGACCACCGTGACATGACATGGAACCAGAACCAACTATCGAAAAACCACAAAAACCAAAAACCAGCAAAAAACGCCTCATCCTCGCAGGCGTGTTTTTTGTCATTGGTTTCCTCATCCTCTCCGCAGGAATATCCCTCTACATTTACAACCAAGACACCGATAGCGAAGGATACGCCTACAGCAACATCTACCATGTGAATACTACCGCGTATGCGTTTACTGCGTACATGAACCAGTTCCAGGGCGGCAGCTTTGCATTCCTGGGTCCGGAGAACATCGCACAGATCAAATACATCGTCAGAAACCTAAATCAAGAGAAAGAGCTGTTCATCGGCTATGCAACCACCAGAGAAGGCGAAGCATACCGGAAGAGCTTCCAATGCGAGATCCCCACCTACTGGACCTGGCATGTAGAACCCTATTACGCAGAGATCTACATCAACACTACTGTCATCGAAGGGACCAACCCACCAGCAGCCCTTCCGCAGACCCAGACGTTCTGGCTAGCCACATCACAGTCCGCTGATACCGCGACCATGACCTACCTGCCATTACATGAGCAGCACATCTGGTTCATCATGAACAGCGACGGATCACCAAACATCACCGCGGACATCCAAATCGGATTCAAATCACCGGTCCTCACCGTACTGCCTCTCATCTTCCTACCCCTGGGAATCATCCTCCTTATCGTCGGAGTCCTTCTGCTGAGAAAAAAGAAAGACAAACCAACAAAAACACAGTAACCTCTTTTTTCCCGCAACAAACAGAAAAACGAGAAAAGATGATGATTTTTCTCATGAATATGAGCAAAATATATATAGTATAACTGATAAATAAGAGGTGGGTAGGAAAATATGCAAGAAGAGCTTATCAAAAATATGAAAAAAAACCCCCAGGATATCGACCTTGGGTTCATCCTCTGGAAGCTGGAGACAATCCAGGACTTCGTCCCCGCCATTAAGACCATCATGAGACACAAGGAAGAATAATCACCAGACATCCAAGGTTAATCAAGGATGATTTCCTTTTTCAACACAAGGTCCCTGAGACGGAACTTCTTCCCATCAGGCAACAACTCTACGGGAGGATGGATCCCTTGTTCCCATAACCGGAAACAGGCGCAGTTCATATGATTCTGCTCCGCGGAGCAATATTTTTGTGTCATCTGCTTGAAGAACTGGATGGTCCGATCATCCTCTATGAAAAGTTTCGCAAGGATCGGTTGGTTCAGAATCAGATCCTCCAGACATTGATTCTGATACTTACAGCGGAACCCCGCGTTGAGTGCGATAAACGCAAGACAATCAGAATACTCCTCAGAGTCGCAGACAGAAAAATCAGAATGCGAAACGACCCTGGGAAAATATTGAATGCAGGTCCTGGTGAAGTCTTTATAATATGGACAACTCATAGGTCCCATCAGCAGTTCGAAGAACTAGGACGAAGTACCATCTATCAGCTTAAAAATCTACCTCTTTCGTTGTCCGAGGGTTCAATGCTTTTTCAGAAAAAAAAATAAAAAAAAAGAAAAAAAGATGGGAGAATTATTTGGTCAGTACTAAGAAGAGAAGTACTGTTGCGTTTTGGCTTTTACTGGCTGTTACGCCCTGATCACAGGAGACACTGACACCAATGACTGATTTTCCAAATCCTAGGACAAATGGTATCTTTGCGATCGCCTCGCCTGCCACGTCAATTTCTGGGATAGTACCGTTTTTTGCTTTTCCTAAGAGAATCGTCCCACCGGTAAATTTAATCTCCCAGTTCACATTGGTTGCTTTCGCATCACCAGTGTTTTTTATGGTAGCTTTGACACCAATAGGGCCTTTTATCGACGCAATTTCTAAGACCGGTGCTGCAACTAACATTCCTCCGAGTTGGAAGTTAAAGTCGTTTGGTATATTCAGTAATCCCGAGGTTGAAGTGTTCACCCAGTCTGTGTATCCGAAGGATGTAGATTTAAACATACCTTGATGAAGCTTTATACCCCCGACTGATTGATTGTGTCTAGACCATCCAGATTGTGGAAATGTCATATTAAATGCATAGATGCAGATCCAGTAATGTGTGTTTGGTAGGAACTGAACCGGTGGTGATAACGTAACAGAGTAGTTCGCATACCACCTTGCACTAATATTAGGACTGTACCAGAACTGCCGTGTGATAGATGAATTTTGGAATGAAAACGTCTTATACACAGTCCCTGGTTTATTTCCAGTTGCATTGTGGTTATAGAACGTGATATTCCAGGGGAAGTTATAGTCATGTCCACCAGATGCATATTGACAATTATAATAACCACCCTGCCAGAAGACGGTGTCCACATTGTAGGTGGCGCCTAACTCGAAATCATCTGCGGGGAATGCATCAATATCCCCTGGGTAGAACTGGGCTGCAAGTGAACCAACTTTATATCCCATTCCATTGTCCCATACAACCGCATTGCTCATAGAACTTTGGCTTGATGGGCCTGAATCCGTAGTACTGAGCGTAGGTTGATTTTGATTGGTATTTGCTACGACAATCGTTGATGAAACCATCACTGCAGTCAGTAGCAAAACAACTGCCTCTTTTAAAAAACTTCGTCTATCCATTCTTTTTTGCCTCCTTTTTTTTTCTACTTTTACTTCCTTTAACGTATTTAAATATCACGAATGTATATAAAAATGTTTCTAAAGCTCGATACACACAGAATTCTTTCCTTTTAAAGGGTATGAACCTAAATATCTCCCTGATATTGCGACCAAAAACGTAGAGGATGGAACATCCTATGATTAAACAAATACAAATAAATTATCTACTTGAATGCTAGTGAATGTCATTTATTTTTAGTCTATTAATTGGAACAAGTATAACAAAAAAGAAAGCGGGGTTATTGGACCCCAAGGATGAAGAACAGGAACACAAAGCCTTTCTTTGTCACCTGGATCGTATCGACCGTAACAGTGATAGTCACCTTCCCAAACCCAAGCACAGGAAGCTTCTTCAACGTAGAAGCCCCTGGGAGAAGCTGAAGGATCTTCCCTGATGTCTCATTTGCTTTCAACTGAATCCCGCCATCAAGGAAGATGCTATACGGGATTTGGGTAAATGCAGCGGACCCGTTGTTCCGGATGACAACAGAGACACCAACACCGCCAGACACATCAATGGAGAACGGCAACGTATGCAGAATAGTGAACAAGGATTGCTGCTCTGCCTCCATATTGCCCGCACGATCAACAGAATAATACCTTACGATATGTGCACCATCATCGGACACGACGAACGGCGTCGTATAGGTGACCCAGGCGCCCTCATCCAAGTTATACTTGGTATACAGAACCCCGGAACCCTCATCGACAGCGGTCAAGCTCACCGTCACGTTGCTACGATAGACCCCATCGACTAGCTCTCCTTCAAGACTGCAGGTCGTCACTGGCGGGATCGACTCAGGAATCACATATTTCCAGATGAACTCCGTCCCGGTCCCCCCGAGGATCTCACAGCCTTTTATCTCATTTTGACCATCGGTGTCACAATCACCGATGTTCAACCCAGCCAGCATATTGGTCGGACCCGTCAGGGTCGCTTTTTCGTAATATACAGAGCCATCCCAGCCGATCACATGAACATTCCCGGTACCAAAGCAAAACTCGATCGTTCCATCATTGTCCGCATCACCGATCGCGACCGATTCGATGACAGGCTCCTGACCCGGGTAATCAGCATGCCAGACCTGCACATATTCTGAACCGTCCCATTCGAAGAGCCATCCCCCTGGCGTGCCACCATAGCAGCCGACACCTATCTCAGGGGTACCATCGCCGTCAACATCGCCGACACCATCGCCAAAGACGGTGACTCCAGACGGATAACTCGTACACACCGGCACACCAGTCCACACCTCGGTGTCCGCATTCCAGTTCAACGCCCAGGTGCCCNNATCACCTCGGTCTTCCCATCATTGTCAACATCCCCGCTCCACACCATCGGCACCGAATACCCAGACCCGCTCGCACAGGTCCATGATGTTTCAAAAACAAACGAGCTGGTATCGATGTCCCACCCAAGGGCACTCACATGGATACCACCAGGGTTCGGATCATTGGCGATCAACACCTCCGGATGGGTATCATCATCATAGTCACAAGTGTAAATATCATAGACAAACGTCACACCTGTCCCCGAGTAATAATCCAACGTCGTCAGCGTTTCCCCATCCCAGGTGTACGCATAGACCCCATCAGCACCAGAATACCCCCAGGAGACACAGAACTCAAGGTCCCCATCTTCATCAAGATCAACGACACAGGCACCAGAGGGGGAATGATACGACCCGCCAGGCACAGTCCAGGAATACTCCTCGACATAGGTCTG
>DAYE01000050.1 GCA_002506745.1 Euryarchaeota archaeon UBA33 | reverse complement strand
CAAGATAAATCGTACCATCCCCATCCAAAGAAAAGTACATACTCATACCTGTTACCTTCGCTGTGGCTGACGGGGTGAACTTACACGCATATTTGCAATTCGTGGTCGAATGAGTGGCAGACGAACCACCGATAGATGTTTTCCCAAAGACAACGCTGGGAAGCGTCTCTTGAGCAGCCCACCCGGCAGTAGCTCCGGTCCAATTTCTTCCCTTCGGGTAGTCAAGACTTGTTGTAGAGTCACGGTAGGCGACATACGCATTTGTTTTCGCTGTTGTATTTGGAACACCGCCGGAATTGGCTTCCTGCAATGTCATCACGTCCGTATCTGGTGCAGTTTCCTTGCAGTTCACAAAGTTCGTTTCTGTTCCTTTATCGGCGCTACTATCAACATTTGCAGTATTGTCATCAACAGCATGCATAGTATCATCAATTGCCTTTTCTAATCCCTCTTGAATAGTCATAACATTAGTATCTGGAATTGTACCTTGGGCATTAGCAAAATTGGTTTCTGTCCCTTTGTCAGGACTACTATCCATATCAGTTGTATTCGAATCCACCGCATCCTTCGTATCAGAATCTCCTGCAACAACAATTACCATAAACAACAGAAGGAAAACAAGCAACAAAGAAACGATTTTTTTCTGTAGCTTTATCCAAGACCGCTCTAGCCGATGACTTACGTTCNNCGTCGTTTTCTCAGGCGTTGGAAAACCATGAGGCGTGAAAAGTTGATCGACGTTTTCCTCTATCGTCTTTTTAGAGAAAACATTGCAAGCTTTAGAGGGTATAATCACCTTATTATATTGTGTATCCCGTTTTCCCTCTGAGTATATCACGGTCTCCATCCCCTCGCGATTATTCTTGTGAGAATACTATTTTTTACCCGTACGCGCTATCTTAGTATCTGTTCGCCCCTCTAGTAGTGGTATTGAATCAAATACTATATTTTTAATACTTTTGGTAGGACAAACCGAGAGTNNGTTCTCGGTTCTCCAACCAAATTTGGCACCATGAGCTGTGCAATCAAATTCATTTTTGGCAAGGTGAACGGCGAGGAATGGACGGACGAACCGTTCGCAGCGTCCGATACTGAAAATCCTGAGAACATGGAGACGAGAGAATGGTGCGCAGCCGAGAAGATAGCAGAACGCTTGAAAGAACGAAAGATGAACCAGCTGTTGTCAGTGCTCAAAACTGCGATGTATGATATGAAGGGACCGCTTATCGAAGGTGAAATCAAGCGGGTACAAGACGATGCAAGAGAACTCGCTTCGAAGTTGAAGGAACCTCGACGCCGTTAGGAATACAGACGAGGTTGTTTTTTCCAGTGGGTAAGATATAAATATTTCATATGGATTCGTTCCTATGGATGCATCGTACGGAGAGAATGGGAGCGGATGGCATATACAGAAAAATAGTCATCCTCATCATTTTGACCCCGTTTCTCCTTGTCATTTGTAATTATAACGGAGTGGCCGTAGCTCAAGGAGATGGATTGCCTGCTCATGTTTCGTTAAATGACTCGGTTCTTGTCGCTGGTGACTTTCGTTATCTTAATATCACGATACTGAATGAGACCGAAAAAATCACTATCATTGCATACAATGGGGCAACCCAGCCTACACCGCAAAATCGTTCCATACAAAATTTTTACCAATGGGAATACGAAGATGGTGTCTGGAACGATGCAAGTGGATATACCTTGTCATATATCGATCTTGCTCGTTGTCATCGAGAGAATGAGACTGTTTCTTTCTGTATTAGAATCTCTCAGTCTGCAAAACCAGGCAGCTGGACAATCGTTATCCTTGTTGGTAACAAGGAGATCTCCTCAACTTCTTTCAAGCTCATTGTTGGTGATTTCTGTCTTTTCATTTCGACAATCATTGGGGTTTTTGAATCTCCAATGCGACAAAAGAATTTTTTTCAAGAAAACGAAGTGAAACCGTTCGAGAAGGAAAAAAAACTCGCGGTGGCCAAAGAAAGCATCGAAAGAATCGTTGATGCTGCGCTGAAAGAAAAAGGTACCGTGTCAAGGGAGGATGAACCATTTTATAAACATAAGGATATTTTTAGTGGAATTATTAATCTGACGAGTCAACAAGATTCACTTCGTCCGACGATTTCTTTGTATCCACGCAGTAAATTGAAGGACTATGGAATGAACATCAGAAAATCCTTGTTTATTGGTGGACTAGGGGGCGGAGATAACAGTTTTTCTGCAAAGAACAATGATTTAAGAAAAAGACTTGTGACGATGATAGTTCTTTGCATGATGCTATCGACAACGTTTTTACCGATGATTGTCATGGTAGGAAAAAACGAAGGGTTCGGAGAAATCACGATTCTCAATCCGCAAAGTTTTCCACTCGTTGGTGAAGAGTGGACGGTGGAGTTCACAACCGTCGGGTGCGCGAATTTAACAATTTCTGCGATTAATGGGACTACCTGGAGTGATCGTGATCAGGACCATGATTTGAAATTTTTACACTGTCTCAGAGGAAATGAAACCCTTGAGTACGCCTGGGTGAACAATTCGGCGTTCATCCCTGATTTTTCTTCCAATGAAACATGCTCTGAAATTTCCAAGGTTCTCCAACCGGGATTTCATACCCTCATGTTTCAGTTTGGGACTTCTATCGGCTTTGCTCACAATCTTGCCTCTGAGAACTGGCTGCAGACCAGTACAAGCGATTTTAATAATGGAACGAAAACCAACATTAACGTCAGCAACGGTTCTTTTCATTTAAAGGAGCGATACTATCTTCGTAATTTTACCCGCATTAACAATGAGGGATTCGAGGGAAGCTGGCCACCGGCAGGGTGGTCTGAGGATCCATCAGCGAGTAATTGGAACAGGGGAAGTAATACCGTATATCAAGGCTCCTACTCCGCAACCTTTAATGGGGCCACTGGCGGTGCCTCAGGCAATTTACTCTCCCTCTCCATGAATTGTGCGGGATCGAACGTCACTGCAATCTATGTAAAATTTTGGGGGACTTCAGACAACACGGTAAATGGAGAATACTATCTCGATTACTACAACGGGAGTAACTGGAATCAAATTACAAGATTGGATAATTTTGGATCCGGTTCTTGGGCTCAATATTCGCAGAAAATCGTGGATTCACAGTACTTTAAATCAAGTTTTCAAATACGATGGAGAGCCATCGGGCTTAATAGTAACCAACATGTCTATGTCGATGTAGTCAATGTTACGGTACAAAGAAATGAAAGTGATTATTACGCTACTGGAAATCTGTTATCAAAAGCCCATGATACAACGAGAACAATTCCTGATTACAACAATATTCTTGTTGATAAAACGACACCATCTGGAACCACAGTCACAACCTGGGTTAGGGCTGCTGACACGCAGGCCAATCTCTCTACAGCCACCTGGTACACGACTATCAGTCAGGTTCCTGATAAGCGTTGGGTGCAATGGAGAATCAATCTCACCGGTAATACGATTCTTACTCCCATTATTAACGAGGTGAATCTTACTTGGACGTACGATAATGAGTATCCCTTCTCCTCTGTCACGGCTTTGTTACCATATTGGAAAACAACAACGCCGTTTCAGATTTCAGCCACCGCATCAGACAACGGCACCGGCATTCAGGAAGTCGCGTTGTATTACAACTACAGTGCAAATAACGTATCAGGATGGTCCGGATGGTATAAGTATGGAACAAATGTGACGTCAAGTCCATATACCTGGTCGTTCACCCCTCCACGAGGTGATGGATTTTATCGATTCTACAGTAGGGCAGTCGATAGGGAGCTTAATATCGAATCTCCTCAAAGCTCCCCCGGGTTTGATGCCTTGTGCGGTGTCGACACGCTCAAGCCTTCTTCACGCTTGGACAATATAACCCCGTATTGGTATGTTGAACCTCATAGACAGGTGACCATCAATTGTTCCACCGCAAGTGATGCCACGAGCGGTTTACAAAATATTTTACTATACTATCGTTATAGACTAGATAATGCATCGACTTGGGGATCTTGGCAGTACTTCGGTTCAGATACAGCAGCTCCCTGGTCCTGGACATTTAACTTCCCCCATGCTAAAGGTCACTATCAAGTCTATAGCATTGCTGTTGATCAAGCCGGCAACGCTGAGGATCCCCCTTCTTCTCCTACATTTGATACCCAATGCGCTTATAATTCCTCTCGGCCCTATTCAGCAGTCAATACAATCAGCCCATACTGGCATATCACATCTCTAACAATCACTGGTCAAGCGACAGATAATAATGGAAGTGGTTTGCATAATGTGACGCTTTACTATTACTATAGTTCGAATAACAACACCTGGTCTACTTCTCATATGTTTGGTGTGGATTCTGACCCTTGGAAAACGATTTCTTGGATTTTTACGTTTCCCAATGGGAGCGGTTACTATCGATTCTATAGTCATGCAATTGATAATGATAGCAATCAAGAATATTTCACAGGTAATGACACACTCTGTGGCTATGATGTCGGCAAACCCTCTTCGCAGGTTGATCCGATCACCACGTATTGGCATAATACAACAACTAATCCGCTAACAATTGCCGTCACCAATGCCTATGATGCCTTTTCCGGAGTGAAAAATGTCACGCTGTATTATCGATATCGAACAAATAACATATCAAGTTGGAATACAGCGGTTTCTTTTGGTCTAGATGAAAATGCACCTTGGAGCTGGAATTTTACTTTTCCCAATGGAAATGGTCATTATCGGTTCTATAGTATAGCAGATGATCTAGCAGGGAATAGAGAAGATCCACCCTCGTCACCGGATTACGATACGCAATGTGGCTTTGATTCATCAAAACCTTCCTCTCAGGTCGATTTCATATCACCGTATAACGTAACGCTGTTACCCTTCCCAATCAGCGCAACGGCAAGCGATGACGCGAAAAATGTGACCCTCTGGTCTTATTATTCATCTCGAAATTCGACCTGGTGGAATCCCTGCTGGGGTTATAGGAAACAGTTGAATATCTCTGGGAGAAATGGGGGGTATCAGATGAAGATTATCATAGGAAATTCATTTGGGGGAAACGTGAATTGCAACGGTCATGCGCGAAGTGATTTCGGTGATATTCGCTTCATTAGCTTTTCAGATAATACGACGCAACTGTCGTATTGGCATAAAAATTATACGACTGGGATTCAAGCGACATTTTGGGTGAACAATTCACGCAACGATTCCTCCATCTGGTTGTACTATGGGAACAGAAATGCGTCCACGACGAGCAGCGGGGATAGTACATTTTATTTCTTCGATGATTTCTCAAATGGATTAAGCAAGTGGGTCATGGATTCATGGAACACCGATGCTATCCTAGTGAATCAAAGTCAGGGTGATCCGAGTCCATCGCTCAAACACCTTCCTGACAATTCAATACCTGGAAATAGAACCTATCAGGACACCAGGATTCGCACAGCAACATACAAGATGCGAAACGGGACGATAGAATACGATGTGTATCTAGCGGGAACGCCAAGAATCATTCATCAATTTGGTTGGAGAGTCAATTCCTTAGCTTGGACGAATGGATATAGTTGGCGTTTGCAAACGGCGAATGGTGATGGGGGATTTTATCGATTTACTGGCCCAACAGGTTGGACGCAGTTCGGATCTTCATTTCCAAATGCAGCAGTAAATACCTGGTATCATGTACAAGTCAATATATCCGGGGCCAATTACGCCGCCCGAGTCAATCCTGCAGGTGGTGGTACGACAACTCGATCGGCGAGCGACTCAACGAAATTAACCGCTGATTATTTGGTCTCCCATGTGCATGGGGAGAGTATGGATTCATCGAACTATGCCCTCGTGGATAATATTTTCGTAAGAAAATATCGAGCAACACCCCCGACTTGGAGCAGTTTTAGTTCAGAACAACTGGGATACACGAAGTGGAGTAACGCAAGTAATCCGGACACTGCGTCTCCCTGGGGTTGGAACTTCAATTTTCCGAGTACCTACGGGTACTATTGGTTTTATTCCATTGCTGTCGATCTGAACGGAAATAAGGAGGATACGCCCAGTGTGTACGATGCCAGATGTCACTATGTGATACCAGTCGCACCAACGATAAATAGTTATGATTT
>DAYE01000021.1:230-19557 GCA_002506745.1 Euryarchaeota archaeon UBA33 | reverse complement strand
AAGGTTGTTGAAACGGCTCATGATCCATTGATCAAGAAGCCCCCGTTTCGAGAGAGGGACATGCTTTTTCTTCGCATCAAACGCATCCAATATCGCATAGGTTGTGAAGAAATTATAGGAGTTCCAAAACGTAAGTAAGAACTTTCCAAGCGTGTCCTTGACCGCTTCTTCGTAGAACCGTGTGGACATCCATGGCGCGTTCGCTGAGATGAGGTACCATCGTAATGCATCTGCACCTTCATGGTCAAGGATGATGGTTGGGTCGACGTAGTTCTTTTTACTTTTGCTCATCTTCTGATTGTCTTTATCCAGGACTAACCCGAGGGTAAGGACCGTCTTGTATGGGTTTTTGTCAAATAAAAACGTGGAGATAGCGAGTAACGAGTAGAACCATCCCCTGGTTTGATCCAAGGCTTCACTGATGAAATCGATCGGGTAATTTTCTTTGAACAGTTCTTTGTTTTCAAACGGATAATGCCACTGAGCAAAAAACGATGAACCAGAATCATACCAGCAGTCGATGACTTCTTTTTCTCGAATCATCTTTTCATGACATTTCGGGCATTGTACGAAAAGTTCGTCGACAAACGGTTTATGCAGATCGTATTTCTCAGGAAAACTCTTGCTAAGATCTCGAAGCTCCTGGACGCTACCAATACAGATAGTATGGTTGCATTCCTTGTTCGTACACGTCCAAATCGGTAGAGGTGTGCCCCAGTATCGATCCCGTGAAAGAGCCCAGTCTTTGACATCTCTGATGAAATCACCGAATCGTCCTTGCTGCAGATGAGCTGGGTACCATGCGATCTGATTGTTGTTTTTTACGAGTGATTCTTGGACTTTTGACATGGCGATGAACCAGGATTCCATCGCATAATACAACAAAGGTGAGTCGCATCTCCAGCAGAATGGGTACTCATGGGAATGCTTCTTCGTACCAGCAAGCAGACCTTTTTCTTCGAGATATTGGATGATGCTCGGGTCTGCGTCTTTGACAAACTGTCCATGCCAGAGTGTTACTTCATCAGGGAACGTCCCATCGAGTTTCACCAGTTGAACAACAGGGAGGTCGTAGGTGCGGCCTACATTATAGTCGTCTTCACCAAACGCAGGAGCGATATGGACAATGCCAGTGCCATCCTCCATGGTCACGAAATCTGCTAAGACCACATACCATGCCTTCTTCTCAGGAGAACTATACTGAAAGAGAGGTTCGTACTCCTTATGTTCAAGTTCTTTACCAGGAAAACGATCAAGTACATCATACTCCTGGCCTTTGAGAAGAGCAGCTACACGTTGTTCGGCTAAAATAAGAATCTCGCCATTTGACCGTATTTTCAGATACTGTTCCTTGGGTTGAACCGCGAGTGCAACATTAGAAATTAACGTCCATGGAGTCGTGGTCCATGCAAGAAAATATCCTTCCTCGTTTTTTATTTTGAATTTCACAAAAATCGATGGATCCTCTACTACTTTGTACCCCTGGGAAATCTCATGAGTAGACAGCGCTGTCCCACAGCGGGGACAATAGGGGACGACCTTATGACCACGGTATAACAATTTTTTCTTCCAGGCTTGTTGGAGCGACCACCAAACTGACTCTATGTATTCGTTCTTCAACGTGATATACGGATCGTCCATATCGAGCCAAAACGCGATTCGCTGGGTCATCTCTACCCATGCGTGCTCATAACGAAAGACACTTTTTTTACATTCTTCGTTAAATTTAGCTACCCCATAGGTCTCGATAGCTTCTTTATCCTTAAGACCAAGTTTTTTTTCAACCTCTATTTCAACAGGCAACCCATGGGTATCCCAACCTGCTTTCCGCAGGATATAATGACCGTTCATCGTCTGATAACGCAGGATCAGATCTTTCATTACTCTGGTGAGGACATGACCTGGGTGCGGAAGTCCATTAGCAGTGGGTGGTCCTTCTAAAAATATGTAGGGTTTGCATTCTTTTCGTTGTTCGATTGTTTTTTTGAAAATGGTGTTGTCTTGCCAGAATTTTTGAATACGTTCTTCGACTTCTTTTGGGTTGTATTTCTGTTGAGGAGCTTGTATCATTGATATACACCAAATAAGGTTCATGATAGCTTAAAATCGTCAGGTAATACCACAATGTCGTTAAAATCGTTTCCCTTCAACGATTCCTCTAATAATTTCTTGGGTTCTGCGATTTCATGATCTCGCGAAGAAGTGAGGTTGCATAACATCCTTTTTGTAACTCAAAACGTAAAGTCAGCGCTTGACGATCTGAGCTGTATTCATCAGTATGTAAGGTCCATTCAAGGGATGGCAACAATGCAAGCAATGGTCGTCTTAACCCTGCAGAAGAAAGAAACGATATCTCTGGAATAATAAAATCCCGCGGGTCTATCTCCTGCGCATCAATAATAGCATGTTCGATTTTTCCCATTTCACCTTCTGCATACATGCTATCATATCCGACAAGAAGACCGGTGACGACCGCTTTTTTCTTCGATATTTGTAAGTTGACTTTCTCGATGTTTGATTCTCCGACCGGGATTGTTTCATTGACGATAACATTCTTTCGCATAGGATGGATAATGTCCCCGACCACCGCCTGATGAAGGGGTATGTTACGTCTGATACGCTCACTAAGCATTTTATTAAACAACAATGATTCATATGCATTCACGAACATCATCAGAAGATTCTTCGGAAGCTCCTTAAATGCTCTAATGAAATCATGGGGATCTTGAATGAGTCTGTTCAACATTGCTTTTTCAAAATTCAATGCATCTGGGTATGAATGGAATGCTTTTCCATAATCTCGTGTTTTTTCAAGGTCTTCTCGTAGTGCATAGGTCGTTTCGTTTTCCCCAGGCATCGGATTTCCCATATATGTCATGGCCGCTTTTTCGAAATCCCCTTGAATAATGTATTTTCCAACAAGATGGGTGATTGGTCGAATAATCCCAAATCGTTGGATTCCATAAAAATTCGGAAAACCACCCCATTTCTGAAAAGGGGAGAGTAGAGAGATGATCTGTTCTGGTACAATTTCTTCCGATATATTCCGTATAGTGATTTCAAAGCGATTTCCTAAGAGCTCCCCGATTCGTACCGGAACATCTGATTGGAATATATTCTCAAACGTAACATCCTTGATGGTAAGCGATGATAACTGTTCAGGGGGAACATGATCAAAAGACATCAACTGTGTTGTCCAGGCTCGCTTATCTTTGGTGCCAGCAAAACTGATTCGTCTCTGCGAGAAATGTAAACGATGTGCTATTTCTTGGACGAGGGTATGAGTCTCCCAATTTCGACTGGTGACCTCGGCAATCGTAAAATTTCCCTGGTCTTTCTTCGCTGGATATAAGTATAGCTCGGTTACGCGAAAATCATCGATACGGACACGTAGTTTTCCATCGATACCCGGGTGGTTTGTACAATAGGTCTCGATACCGATTTCGTGCTCAAAATCTGGGGTTTTCATCACCGCGCTGCTCTGTTATTTTTCAAAATTCTTGCCAAATTGTTTAATTTCATCCTCAAGGTATTTTACTGCCTTTTTTAAGACATCTTCTGGTGAGCCTTTTTTTACACGGATGAATAATCGTTTTTTCACAGCAAGTGGATTGTCCGCCATACAAGCAGCGTAATCGACATCATCATTCTGAAGCAAGATATGAGTGATTGGATGTAGAATGGTTTCATCTTCACCGGTGATTTCCAATTCAAGTTCAGTTTTTGTTTTTCGGATTGTTTTCAAATCCATATTTTCACAGTCCCTTTTCTTTTAATTATAGATGTTGAATGTCAAGATTCCCGTAGTCTTCTGCAATGCGTCGATATTCTTTGTTCCCGCAGTTCTCACATTCAAGCCCCTGGCTTTTTTTGACGAGTGGATGGCGACATTTTGAACAGAGTGCTTTGATGGCTCCAAAATTTCGTTCTTTTGTCTCAAGCTGTACACTAGGGCTGACTTGGATAACCTTTGCCCGGATATAATCCTCGGCTTTATATTCAGATGATGCTTCTTTTATGAATCCTTGGGCGATTTCCTTGACATGAATTGTTGCATCGGTATCACTGGAGATGGATCTGTTTTTTCCGGCGACATGTTTCACTTCAACGATAATCATTTTTTCTTTTGCCATAATCACTCTTCCGATCACAATGTCCCCTTTCTTTAGTATTACTGGTGTACTTGTCGCTGGTTTTACCTCTGCGGTACGATGTTTTTCATCGACAACATAAGTGCCTATTCGCGCTGCTCTGATGATTCCATTTTCTTCAAATGTACCGTCTCCAGGCATTAATTCCTCTGAAGTGGAGAGTTGATCACCAGGCATGACTAATTTATGTTTCATGTTTTCTCACAAATCCAAATAGGCAAGCTAATCTATGTTTTAAAGGTTATGGTCCGATTATTCTCCTAAGGAAGAAATGGTGATACTGGAGTAAAAAGTCTTATAAATGGCATGTTTATTTCGATGTTCCTAAGTATCCAGTTTATTGATAGGTGAAAAAGTATGTCACGAAAACCAGCGAGAATGATCCGTCTCGTAAGAGGACAGGCAACAACGAGACGAGAGTACATAGGCGGTGTTCCCGCATCCCGTCTCACACAGTTCGTCATTGGTAATAAAACAGCAAAGTTTCCTATTCAATTATCATTAGTTACAAAAGAGAAATGTCAGTTGAGACACAATGCGCTGGAATCAGCACGTATCTCAGCGAACAAAGCCCTTGAGAAAAACATAGGTTCTGCGAATTATCGATTGCACATACGAGTCTATCCTCATATTGTCATCCGTGAAAACAAACAAGCGAGCGGGGCAGGGGCAGACCGTGTCTCCATGGGGATGCGACGAGCATATGGTAAACCTGTCGGGACCGCTGCTCGTGTGAAAGTGGATCAAATTCTCATGACGCTTGACACATCAGAACAGTACTTAGTTCCTGCACGGGAAGCCTTACGGAAAGCAAGCATGAAACTGTCAGCACCATGCGTTATTAATGTTGAAAAAGGCGCTGAGCTTCTCCATTAAAAACCCTCTTATTACACATATTTAATAAAAAAGGGAATCAGGATTAACGCTAGAATGAGCAGTGAGATTGCCAAGGAAACGTTTTTGACGATTTTTTCTTTGGTTTCTTCCTTCACTCCTTTTTTAAACCGNNAGCCAGAAAATCCAATAAATCGCATTCGCAATAATCCAAAACAGAGGTACGGGGAGAACCCCTAAAGGACCGGTAATCTGATACGAGTCAGCAAAAGGTGAGATGATAGGGTTGTATCCCGCAAAATACCCGAGCAAAGGAAGACTGTAGAACGTCAGTAATCCTTGTGGAAAATTATAGAACGGGTTTTTCAGGATAGCAAGGTACTCATGGAAGACAGAGTCTCGTAAAAGGGATTGAACTCCCAGGTATCCTTTTCCTTTATAGGATTCGTTATTTGTATAGATCTTCGGTCGTTTAGCGTAGTCGATATATTTATCGCCAAGAAGCACTTCTTTGGTGTATTCGACACCGCTTTTCATATAGGTGATACTGATCGTTTGATTCGCCCGGGTGTTATTCCACGCAGTAAAAAACTCATCACCGCTCTGAATCACCGTATTATTCATACTGGTAATAATAACCCCTGCTTGCAAGCCGATTTGTGATGCTGGAGAGTCTGCGTCAACCGTGAAAATAATACCGCCTTCTTTCATGGGTTGAACTGCTGACATACATACGCCTGAGAAGAGTAAAATACAGATAAGTACGACGACGAAATTCGCTGTAGGACCTGCTGCGTACAGCCTCATCCTGGAAAGAATGCTTGCTTTTTTTACTTCCTCATCATCAGGTTCGCAGAACGCTCCGATCGGAACAATCAAATACAGAATACCAAGGGATTTTACCTTCAATTTATCAACAAGCGTAAGAATCCCATGCGAGAATTCATGAACAATGATTGCAACAACGAGGCCAAGCAGAACATACCCAAGATATTCAAGGGGTAAAATAGGATTAATACCAGGGAGCACCAAGGCAACCTCAGGCCCAGGTAACGCGCTCCTCTGTTCAGCGGTAAACCCGAACACCAGCCAAGCGGTCATAATCATTAAAGCAGTCATCAGAACCATGGTGATGAAACAGAAAATAATGCTAAAATTTCCATAAAGTGTCCAGAATCGTTTATGCTTCGCACGGTTTTTCAGAAACTGTATCCCTTTCTCAGTCCGCCACATAAGAGCAGGCCCATAAAAAGAAATATTGTGTTTTTTAAGGAATCCTTTTTTATGAAGAAGATACACAATCCCTGCGTATACAAGGATGATGCTAACAAAAATCGAAATGCTTTCAATAATCGTCATAATCCCTGCGCTGAATACCTCAAGAGTTTTTAAAGTAATTGTACACTATCATTTCGTTTGCTGCTGTAACATTTTCTGTGTTTGTTCATCGATATCGCGTTCATAAGTTTCACCAATAAATTCCTCTTTGATATAATGATAGCTTACCGTTCCGATAAAGACAATGATAATACCTGCAGCAATATATCCCCAGAACGTTAGAGTGAAAAACGTATCGATGATAAATCCTCTACCGTTACGGAACTCCCAGATGACTTGTCCGAATGTGTCAAACAACATAGAACCGATAAAACCAAAGGCAAACAACGAAAACGGCACCACCCAGTACGACCAAAGGATCCGTTTCTCTCGGATGTAAAGATCAGTCACCCGACCAAACGCGGCAAGCAAACCTGCAGCAACAATCCCCCAGGTGATCGCTGACAGAAATTTCAGGACAAGAACATCCAGAAAACCTTGGTACTGATTGAAGGTGTTGTTGTACGCATAAAAGAGGCTCACTGCGATAATGACTATAGCAAGAATTGAGGTGTAAAATGATGGTCTGCCTGTGAGAAGACCGTCCCTGAATTCATGCCAGATGACTGCGACTTTTTTCTCAGAGTTAAACGTCCGGATCAAAAGATAAATACCTAAAGTAAATAAGATGGCACCAAACCCGCTAGCTGCCATTCCAAAGATAGCAAAAATAGCCCAGACTATCAAGATTAAGGCAATCGGCAGGAAAAACTGCTTCTTTACTTTATCCTCATCAAGCAGTTTTATGATCCGATAATACGTATCCTCAAGTTGTTTGCTTTGTTTGACATTTACCCGATGAATTGAATTAATCCGTAGTCTGGATTGAATAATAGGCAGGATATATTCATCCTCGGCACCATCACTAATCAAAATTGCATCCTCAGCGTTGATCACCTTGATAACAAACTCCAGCTGTTCAGAGAGTTTCTGATCTGATTTCACTCCAACATTAATATCTCCACATAAGGTTGCTATCTCGACGTCTTTTCCTTCTTTTTTCAATGATTCATAGATTGAAATTGCATAAAAAATCGCGTTTAAATCTGAGTCTTCTGCATCGATACAGCCTAACTTATTCGCTGCATCAAGGTTATTCTGAAATCCAATGATTGGGCTTTTTACCTGAGCCTTTCTACCGAAATCATCGTCACGATCAATATTAAGCACCAGGGTTTTCGCCATTGTTTTCAAAAATAATAACAATCTGTGTATTTAAAGTTTTATAACACATCCGCTTTTCTCTTGAACAACGGCAAAATCAAATATACCTGCATTCTATTTCCTTTTCTGTATGCCGCTTGTCACCTTTAATTATCAAGATTTCATTCAGTTGCTTGGTCATCATATCCCTAAGCAGACACTCATCGATAGACTTCCGATGATCGGTGGGGATTTCAGTCATATGAATGGCGATGAGATAAACATCGAGTTTTTCCCCAATCGACCGGATCTTACATCAGTAGAAGGTATCGCGCGTGCATCACGAGCCTTTTTTGGATTCCGTACTGGTTTACAGACCTATGAGACGATGACATCAGATGTGACATTAACCGTCGATGCATCAGTCAAAAAAATAAGGCCGTTCGTCACCACCGCGTTTGTAAAAAACATAACAATGACCGATGAGCTGATAACATCACTGATGGGATTACAGGAAAAACTTCATGTCGGTCTAGGCAGAAATAGAAAGAAAGTCGCAATAGGTGTGCATAACGCAGAACCGGTGACACCACCATTCGTATACAAAGCGGTAGATCCAGATTCTGTGTCATTTGTACCATTAGCAAAGGATGAAACAATGACCATGAGAGAGATATTGAAAAAACATGAAAAAGGTATGGATTACGCCTACCTCCTCGATGGTTTTGATAAATATCCTTTGATTGTTGATGCGAATCATAATGTCCTTTCGTTTCCCCCTATCATTAATGGGAGTTTAACTGAGGTGACCCCGTACACAAAAGAGATATTTATTGATGTCACCGGCACTGACAGAAAAGCGATTAATTACGCGCTGAACATCGTCACAAGCGCGCTTGCTGAGCGAGGCGGAAAAATCTACCAAACCGTAGTGTTTGACGAAGGAAAAAAAATAATATCCCCTGATTTCACACCAGTACAGAGAAAATTATCCCATGCTTCCGTAAATAGAATCCTTGGAACCGGCTTTACAGGAAAAGAAATCATCATGTATTTAGAAAAGATGGGACATCATGTGGTAGATACAGGTGATGGGACACTCCTGGTAGATATCGCCGCCTGGCGCTCTGATATCCTTCATGAGGTTGACCTTGTTGAGGATGTTGCTGTCGGATATGGTTTTGATCAGTTTGAAACAGATTTCCCTAAGTCTTTAACTTTTGGGGGAAGATTACCAGGTCAAACCTTCTTTGATGGCTTACGACTGCTTATGATAGGCCTTGGATTTAACGAGGTGACGACGTTCGTTATTTCCAATAAAGACGATGAGTTTGTCCGTATGGGACTAGAAAAAAGAACGATGGTCGAGATTGAAAACCCTATTGGTGAAGAATATAGTGGACTGCGCATGAGCCTGTTGCCTTCCTTGTTAAAACTTCTTCGAGAAAATCGACATCACCCATTACCCCAGCAGATCTTTGAAGTTGGAGCCGTTGTTGACGAGTCTGCAAAAAACCGAAACCATCTCGCTGGTCTGAAGATAGATGCGAAAGCAAACTTCACAGAATGCAAATCACTTGTGGAAACCGTGATGAGAGAATGCGGGGAGAAACCAGTGATTAAAGAAAAAACCCATGCAGCTTTTATCGAAGGACGATGCGCGGCAGTCTTGAAAAAAGAAAAAGAGATCGGTGTATTCGGGGAGTTGCATCCGAAGACGATTCAAGCGTTCCATCTTGAACACCCAGTGATCGCATTTGAGCTCGTCGCAGATCGTCTCAAATAATACAGCCATCCTAAAGGAGAGCAATGCAATCAGAGTATCGTTTTCACGCACAAAAAACTTGGGATGCTATAGCGGAGAGTTTTGATACCACAAGGCAAAGACCCTGGAGTTATAGTCTGAATTTTATTGCCTCCCTTCAGCAGAATGATATGGTTGCTGATATTGGATGTGGGAATGGGCGCCATCTGTTCCCATGCGCTCAACAATGCTTTCATGTATTTGGAGTAGATATATCACAGAGATTTCTTCATATAATCGACAGAAAACTTCGACAGACAAAATATGAGAATATTTCATTGGTTCATGCTGATATGGTCCAACTCCCGTTTGCTGATGAAAGCTTTGACGCGGTCTTGTTTATCGCAGCATTACATAATATTCAAGGGAGAGAAAACCGCCGTAATGCTCTTCAAGAAGTGACCCGTGTCCTAAAATCACAGGGGACCGCATTGATTAGTGTCTGGTCACGCTGGCAGGATAAATTCTATCGTCATTTCCTCAAGCAATTCATACTCCGGAAATGTGATTTTGGTGATATCGATATTTGGTGGAGGCAACATAATCTGAATGTCCCCCGGTTCTATCATCTTTATAGCAGAAGTGAGTTTGTCAAGGAATTACAAGATGCAGGGTTGAAAATTCAACGTATCGAATCTGTACGAATTCATTCAAAGCGACTTCCTGACAATTATTTTGCGGTGGTAAAAAAAGGATAGTTTATTAAAACGAATGATATTGGTAACACAAACTGAACCAGGTTTACCTATGAATATTATCGAAACGGAGAATCTTACAAAAAAATTCGATGATTTTATTGCAGTTGACCACATTACGTTTTCTGTTGAAAAAGGTGAGATCTTCGGATTTCTCGGACCAAACGGCGCAGGTAAGACAACGACGATTAAAATGCTTACCACCTTGCTATACCCAAGTGAGGGGTCAGCATCCATCGCAGGCTTTAACATCCTGAATCAACGAGCAAGCGTCAGAGAGCACATTGGGGTTGTGTTCCAAGAACCAGCATTAGACACTGAGCTTACTGGAAAAGAGAACCTTGATTTTCATTCACGGATGTATGGATTATCGCAAGATACTAGAAAAAAACGCATTACACAAGTTCTCACCCTTGTCGATTTATTAGACAAAAAAGACGTTTTAGTAAAAAATTACTCAGGTGGTATGAAAAGACGATTGGAAATCGCTCGGGGTCTGATGCATTCCCCAACCGTTCTTTTTTTAGACGAGCCAACGTTGGGCCTTGATGCACAGACAAGGAGAGCGATTTGGGAGTACATTAAACAGTTAAATAAAGACGAGGGCACGACGATTTTTTTGACAACCCATTACATGGATGAAGCTGATTTTTTATGTGATCGTATTGGGATAATTGATCATGGGAAGATACTTGTGATGGACACGGTTGATATATTGAAGAAATCAGTCGGTCATGATGTGATAATGCTCTCATGTTCTGATAACGAAGCATTACAGAAGAGACTAGAAAAGGAACCCTGGGTTAGTAACATCACACCGCATGCTTCTTTTTTAACACTGGGTGTTGAGCGTGGGGAAGAAAAAATCCCGACAATCTTTGATATAGCACGGACAATAAATGTATCAATCTCTTCTGTTGATGTCCGGAAACCAACCCTTGATGATGTGTTTCTTTATTATACTGGGCGAAGTATGCGGGAACAGAACCCAGAGGCACCTCGAAACAGAACAAAAAAATCACGGGGATTTCATCTGAGGCGGAGAAAATCATGAATCAGAAGGACCTCCAAGCCATCTATATGTTATGGCTTCGGCAGATGAAAAGGTTTCTTCGTGCGAAAAGCAGGGTTCTTTCAACGATTGTGCAGCCGTTGTTCTTCCTCTTCATCCTTGGTTTTGGGTTTAACATCGCGGTGTTCCCAGGGATGCAAGGATCCTATATTAATTTCCTTGCTCCAGGGATTATTGCGATGGCGATTCTTTTCTCTTCCATGTTTACTGGGGTATCGGTCTTGTGGGATAAACAATCAGGATTCTTGCAAGAGGTGCTTGTGGCACCGGTGAGCCGACTGTCGATTGTCATCGGTAGAACCATTGGGGGTGCAACGATCGCGTTGTTTCAAGGGTTTATCATTATGATCATTGCTCTTATCATGGGGGTGCCTATTGTGGATCTGCAGGGGTTGCTGCTTACGGTGCTCATCATGGTGCTACTGTCGTTTACTGCTGTCGGATTTGGTTTGATCATTGCCTCAAAGATGCGAGATTTCGAAGGATTCCAATCCATTATGAGTCTGATTCTGATGCCTTTGTTGTTTTTATCCTCAGCGTTTTTCCCGGTAAATGATTCCTTGCCAAGATGGCTACAAATCCTATCGTATTGTGATCCGTTGTTTTATATGATCGATGGTATACGAGGGAGCCTTACTGGGGTCAACAATGTTCTTCATCCGCTCATAGACCTAGGTATCATCTTAGCACTATGTATCATCATTATGGGGCTAGGGACTTACTTTTTCAACAAATCTGAGGCGTAAATCTCATTTATCTTCCTTTTTTAAGAATAGTAGGGATGATTCGATTTCTTTGTAAGAATCTTAAAATCTTAAAAAAAAGACTTTTTATTTATCCTCTACACACTTTTGATAGGTTTTCACCATGTTAGACAATGCGCAAGCGATCGTCACCGGGCCGACACCACCAGGTACCGGTGTGATCACTGCTGCTTTTTCTTTTACTGATTCAAAATCAACATCGCCACAGACCCCATCTTTGGTTTCTATGATACCGACATCGACAACGATTGCCTTGTTTTTGATGTGGTCCTTGGTAATGAGATTTTTTACTCCTGCACCGGTGATCAGAATATCTGCATTGGAGGAGTACGCCTTCAGATTCTTGGTAAATACATGAGCGATAGATACGGTTGCATTTCTGTTCAGGAGAAGTGCCGCGAGTGGTTTTCCGACGATGTTGCTATGGTTCACGATCACAACGTCTTTTCCCTGCAGTTGAATCTGCTCATGCTGCAGTATTGTCAGAACCGAAAGAGGTGTGCAAGGGACAAGAACCTCATCACCGACCAGGGTTCTTCCGAGGTTCTCTGGGTTAAAACCCTCAACGTCTTTCTTCGCCGCAACACACTGCATCAGTTTGTTTACCGAGAGATGCGGTGCAACAGGGTATTGGATGAAGATCCCATGGACCGAAGGGTCGTTATTGAGGTCCTGTATTGTCTGAAGAATGGTTGCTTCTGAGACGTTTGCATCGAATCGTAAGATTTCCGAGGTGATGCCTACCTCGATGCAAGCGGTGTTACGTAATTTAAGATACAGTTCTGAAGAGAGATTCTCCCCAATGACTATCGTTATAACCAGGGGTTCTTTCTGATATTTCTTTTTTAATTGTTGCACATCCATAGTTATTTTACTGCGGATTTCCTTTGCAATTTCTCTGCCATTAATTATCGTTGCAGTCATTTTTCTTACCTCAAAGATTATGAACGGTTTTTATGATTTCTGTTTAGTGCCTATCGCATAGAACTGTGGGAAGAAATTGAGTTGTACACCTTCGTCAAGCGATCTGAGAAACTCATATTCCCATTGATCGATTTCTTTTCCCGTCAACCCTGCATCCTTCAATATCTTGATATAAAAATCACGGGAGTGGAGATAGTATTGTTTATCTTCCTCGCAGGACCAGATTCGGTTGTTTCCGATACCGATGACTGTTTCAAGACCAGCGGTGATGAAGAGTTTCCGTAGTTTTCGACCGATATGTGGGTCACCGCCTTTTTTTCTGATGGCTTCTCCAGCAAACAGGGGGTCTACCTTTTTGTTCTCCGGCCAGTGGATCTTCCCTCCGTAATCCGGTTCAAGGGATGCAAGGATTTTTCCTTTTGGTTTGACAACCCGGGTCATTTCGTTGACGACCGTTTGCGGGTTGTCTGCCCACATCAAGAGTAAATTACAGGTGACAAGGTCAAATGTGCTGTCAGCAAAACATAATTGTTGTGCGTCACCCATGCAGAAAGCAACGTTGGTATATTCTTTGAGTATCTTGTGCGCAAATGTTAAAAGAGAGATCGATCCATCAATAGCGATTACTGTTCCCTTTGTGAGTCGTGCGATATCCCTAGTGACGAACCCAGAGCCGCAACCGACATCAAGAATAAGACGAGCATCTTTCATACCGACTTTGAGATATAAGGGCAGACGTTCCTCTGCTGTCTCCAAAGCCTGTAATTCTAATTTCTTGATGAAATCCATCAGCTCTTCATCGGTGCGTTTGTGAAATCTATTTTCAGGTTTTTTCATCACTTGTTCCAGAAAGAGAATTTACTGTGATGCTATAAGATTTTCCGCTCATTAAAAAAAGTTGGAGAAGAGAGGGTCTGGGACACAAGAAGAGGTGATGCTCGAAAAGGGAAGCAGACCCTCCTTCGTTGGGCTTACACTTAACTGTGAGGTTTCTTCTTTTTCTTGCCGTAGAGATCTTCGTATTTTCCGACGAAGACGTATCCATCATCTGTCTTGCGGAGTAATCCTTCATCAAGCATGAGATCAAAGACTTTATCAGAGACTTTGACGTTTTTTCCCTTGTCATTAGTTATTTTTAATTTATAATCTGGGGTTTCATCATTGAGGTAGATAGGCTCTAATTCATACATCACATTTATTTTAGGCATGGTTTCTCTCCTTTNNATATGGCGGATAAATGTCAGACTGCAAATCTATCAAAACTCTTCACGATATTTTTAATCCTGAAAACTCATAGAGAAATGAATAATATTTAAATAGAACTTTAACATTTTAAACTGTAAAAAATAAAGCTAGGAAGGTGGAAAATGGAAAGTAAAATAAAGAAACTAGGCAGCTGGCTTTTCCTCATTGGGATCTGCATCGCCGTTCTTGTCGGACTTATCTTTGGCATAGGACAGACAATGAACGCTAACCTAACATATCTTGAAACACCGCTTGGGATCATCGTTGCAATCCTTGGATTTCTTGTCGGAATCCTCTCGTTCTTCGCTCTTGGCGCAGTCACCCAAGAAAAAATACCCACGTTCTTGATCGCATCGATCATTTTGATTGGTCTTGCGATAGCGGTATCACAGACAACCTGGATCTTCGGAAGCTTCCGTGAACTCGCACCATTGTTTATCAACATCACCCAGTATTTAGCCATCTTTGTTGCACCTGCTGCCATCATCCTTGTCGTACGCTCCCTGTGGGACGCAGCAAAAACACAAGAGCCAAACCAAGAAAAACAATAATACCCTTTTCTTTCTTTTTTCCAGTCATCAGAGAACAAAACAATATACTTCTTCCAGGACATAATATATAAAAAAAAGAAAAAAAGCAGGAATCCTACTTTTCTTTCTCCGGGAGTTTTTTTGCAAGACTCCAAAGATTTTCGAACTTCCCATTCAGAAGTTCAATATCCTCAAGATTCACATAGGCAGTCCCGACATAACAAGGCTCGCATCCTTCCTCAGCAAGGATTTTTATGCCATTCACCGCAAGCTCTTTCCCATAGACATAATTCCGCATCGTCCCAGATGTGTTCTCCGAGAAGTACCGGATATCCAGGTTATCGCCATACGCGATCTTCAACTGTTTTGCGATATCGATGTTCGTCTCAGAATCAATCAGAAGCTCAACTTTTGTGTTCAGCGCCAAAAACTTCTTGAAATACCGAACAAAAGGCTCATCGAAGAACCTCTCTCCACCGATTTGCATACGCAGGTTATTCTTCTTCTCTAAACAATTGTTCAGGATATTGTACAAGATCCATTTCCCACTATACCGAAGCGTGACATTCCCGTCGCGTTTGATTTTAATCCCATACGTTTTGAAATGTTCATTATAGGATATTGAATACTCAGTAAGCCTATTATACATCGAGGTAAACGTATCAGACGCGATCACTGTCTTCAGATCATCCTTGATATCCTCCCAGATGACCTTCGGATGCACAGGAAGATAGCTTTCCCTTCCGAAATCCTCCTCTGAATGTGCGGAGAACAACACCTCAGCAATCAACCCGTTCTTCAACAAAGAATTTCTCCCAGTCTCCAGAGGTCGCCTCGTAATATTCGTAAGCTCCTCTGCTGTCTTCAGAAACTCAGAAAACTCCTTCGGACAATCAATAATCAATATCGTATAATAGGTTGCTGCTTCTCTCGGACGATCGATTTTCATCCGCTCAAACATCATCTCAAAATCTTGAATAAAATCAAGTTTCACCTTAGTTTTGTATTCACTATATCCCATCCACGAACACCATCCACTTCTTTGAGAAAACACATGCCTTGTGTTTTTTTATAGTTTATGGATGCATACGTACCTGCATTTCCAGCTCATGAAAAAAAAATGATTATACGGTTTAGAAAAACTTCCAGACTGAGATCTTGGACGAATAATGATTCCCATCATCCTGACGAGCCACTACAGTGATAACCTTTTTCCCAGAGCCTCGCTCTGTCCAACTCCATGAATACGGCACGGTTGTATCAGTTGCTTTGTAGACCGTATCGATATAAAAATCAACGCTAGTGATATTTTCATTTTCTGTAGTAACTTTAAACTCATTTACAAAAGCTACGGAGGCCTTCTTCCCAGCATCGGATCAAGCAGCGAAGAAACCGTCAGATCAAGACGATTCATCGGGTTTGGGAACTGTCAAATCGAATGAGTCTTACATCTGGATATCATTCAATAGAAAAAAGACTTTCACAACCATCTTTTTTATTTTTTCTTTTTCTCTGTTGTTTTGAGAGCGTTCGAGCGAACAATCTCGTCAACATAGCGGCGGCAATCTCGTTTGATCTCCGCAAGTTGCTGTGGCGGGATACGATAAGATTGTGAAGCGAACTCTAAAGCAAAAATCAACCCATGGATGAAAGCGCCAAGAGAATATTCTCTTTCCTTTGAAAGGGTGAAGAGATCGTCTGTGATTTTGAAAACCTCGTTCATCGTATAGGATGATTGTGGTGTTTTCGTAGTTTCATTCTTTGCTGGCTCATGCTTTGTTGTTGTGTTCTTTTTTTCAACCATATCTCTCATCTCGCATTAGAATATGTATGATGTTATTCAAGTGCGGTGTAGTTAAACCAAAGGGTGATCTGCTCATGTATTTGTATACATCGTTCCGGGTTAGACACGATGTCCCTTAGAAAAATATCATAAGAAAAGAGATATTTAAACATTTAGAGCATGTTTTGCTTTCAGTCCATCTTTTCTAATATATTATTTTCACACAAAATAATATGGATTAAATAAGGAAACGTTTTAAAGAACGAACCATTACAAAACATCCTACCTGAGGCAAAATTATGAAATTGAAAATACCGTTTCGAATACTTGTTGCTCTCATTGTTTGTATTGTTCTTGTTGGTGTGGCATATGTCGTTTACAATCAGTTTTTTAACAGGAACGAAAAAAATGTTTTACAGATTGTTTCAATTGATCTGACGAGATCAACAGGAGAAACAAATTTCACGGTGACGGTGACAATAAAAAACACAGGGAGTAATGACATCACTGATGCAGAATTGAATATAATTTTTATTAAAGATAATGACATTGTCGATTCTGAAAAACAACCATTAGATCTTGTGACAGGTCTCCAAAGGGCATTTACTACGACCTTCACCAATGTTCTTTTCGAACCTGATAGCACGTATAAAACAATTGCCACCATCTATCTTGATAACCTGCTTCTTGATACCAAAACGATTACCAAACAATTTTAAAATGAACTAAAACCGCTATATCTCTAATACCAGAGAGATTTCATCTCATGGCGATATCTATTTAAAGGGAGAATATAGTACAAAATTGGTAATTGTGGGGGAATTTACATGAGACAAAAAGCATATCGAAAAAGTAGGCTGTTGTTCTGTTTTAGCATCTGTGTGATGTTCATTCTCCTGTCCTGTTTTGCAGCGACAGCAACATCCATAGGAACAAAAGATACAAAAACATCACCAGGAGGAGAACTAACCACCTTAAAAACAACGTTTCTTAAAAATCTCTATCCATTTAAGCTGCTAAGCTGGGATTTCTGGGATAACCCACCACATATCTATGCCAGAAACAGCGGTAATGTCGGTATTGGCACAAATAATCCTACCGCGAAACTAGACGTCTTTGGAAACATCGCGATTAACGGTATGGAAATCATCGATACATCAGGCAAATGGGTCGGAGACCTGACCGGCATGCAAGGACCAGCAGGTCCTCAAGGTGAACAAGGACCTATAGGGCCACAGGGGCCAGAAGGACCACAGGGAATACAAGGAGTTCAAGGTCCACAAGGACCAGAAGGACCACAAGGACCACCAGGTGAACCAGGACAAAATGGGTCGCAAGGGATACCAGGAGCACAAGGAACACAAGGACCTATTGGGTTAACCCCTGCTCATCAATGGTTCGGCNNGGCGATCTTGTCAATCTACAAGGGCTACCAGGTCCACAAGGGGAACAAGGACCCCAAGGGGAAGTAGGACCCCAAGGAACCCCAGGAGACACACGCTGGGGATTGAATGGCATGGATATTTACTACATTCTCGGTGGTGTAGGAATAGGTACGACAACCCCTTCAGCAACATTAGAAGTCAATGGCACCGTGGCTGCAAGCACCTTCTACGGGGATGGATCACAACTCATAAACCTACCCCACTTCGGGAGCCCTCTGCTCATCGATTCGAACAAATACGGGTATAATTCTACAGGAATCAAAGATTACTATTATGAGCTCTCACCCATCCCAGCAAGCAAACTTACAGGAGATAATCTGAAAATAGAAATCACTGCGTATAGTCGTGTCCACCTCAAAGAAAACAATGCAGGTGGAACCGACCTTGAAATCAAGACGAAACAAATAGGCGGTTCCTATTCCGTAAGCATGCCAGCGCAACACTTTTTGTACAGCAAAACTTTTACAAACACCGACGTAACCGATTATGAAAACCTTGGTCAGATGAACTCAATCACTTGGTACCACCAACTCACATCCCAAGAAAAAACAGCAGGGGTGCAGATACAGATCCATGTTTACCTCTACTGTCCGACCTCAGGACAATACGTCAACTTCGAGAATGTTCAGACCATTGTCAGTTGTATATAACAAGGCATTCTTCGTCAAATAAAATACCAAGGATCCCTTCTTTTTTCTTTTTTTTTATTTGATTCCTACAAAAAACAAGAGAAGCCTTTATAAAAGATATGAATATTATAAAAATCGGTGTTGAAATAATGAAACTGCAAAAAATCACCTTTGAAGTCTGTCCAAGATGTCAATCCACTTTTATCAATCAAACAGAGAACGAACATCCAACATGGCAATGTTCCGACTGTCTCTATACATTTGAAATCCCTTTGATCGCAAAGTTTCCTGATTTGGAAAATAAAGATTCTGTCGATTGACTAATCCTGTGTTACGTTCGATTTTAAGTTTATTATAAACAATTTCTTAGAAAATTGATTTTCTTTCTTTTTTTTAGTGAAAGCCTCTTCAGATGACGGATACGAAGGATATGTTTTTAAGGAAGAAATTGTTATAAAACTAAAAGACAGAGACAATAGGAATTTAATAAAATGGTAGAAAAAGTAAATAAACAAAAAGCCACCTACACGGAAGAAAAGAAATGAAAAAACAGCTTATACTCATAGGAACCCTTGCCGTTCTTGTTTGTGTTGGATTGAGTGGATGTAATCAAATTAGTAATCTGTTCTTGTCCGAAGCAGATAAATTCGTTGGAACATGGAATACTGATGGGATATGGATGAATGTACCAACAGTCCTAGAGTTTTTCTCCAATGGCACCGTTACAGCAAAAGTTGAATTGGGAACCATTGTTTTCACTATCACTGACGGGAATTGGAGTATTCAAGATAAGACACTCACGATGGAAATTGGTGATTTAATCTCACAAACTACCTATTCATATCAGTTCTCATCGGACGATAAAATCCTAACACTTACCGATAGTGAAAGCAATGATTCGTTTGTATTAAGAAAACAATAAAGAAAGTAT
>DAYE01000021.1:0-163 GCA_002506745.1 Euryarchaeota archaeon UBA33 | reverse complement strand
ATCCTCAGACATCGCATGTCCCTACGAAAAGAAATCACACGATACAAGAACAAGATCCATGCGATACTTCTCCGCAACGGAATACCACACAGTGACTACAGTGACTTATTCGGTGCAGGAGGAATGAGATTCCTCCGAAGCATTACACTCCCGGATTCAGAGC
>DAYE01000001.1 GCA_002506745.1 Euryarchaeota archaeon UBA33 | reverse complement strand
CGGTTATAAGAAATTCTTTTTGCACGTTGTTTGCGGCTGCGACAAAAATCCCAGGATATACTCCAGATCCGATCATCATTCCATTTGGATTGTTGCTTGTATTTGGGTTAATTCCCGCTCTGATCGTATCAGTCTTTGGACAAGAAGAGTTGGCGACCCAGTTGGCCGAATTAGGGCTTTCTCTTTGGATGTCCAATCCGTTGCGATGGTTCAACTATGTGGTCTTTGAGGGCTATGATATTGAGTTTCGTTCTCTTGGTCTGAAAGGCTTGGTCCATGAGACGCTCAATGAGAGTGGTGTGTTTTGGGGGTTTACTGGGCTTATGCTATCACCAGGTAGCGACAAAACGTACTTTTTAGGATTTGCTTTTCGCATCTATGGTTCGAATTAATGTTTTTTTAACCAGTTTTTTAGGTAAAATTTTTATATATGGTATGCATTAGCAATGCATAAGGAGGAAGATATGATGAAGAAAGCAATAGGAATTTTGCTTATTTGTATGCTGATGCTTACCACAATAACGACTGTTTATGGTTATGAAAAAAAATTCAATGATAATAGCATCAATATCGTATTAAATGAAAAAAAGACAGTGAGTCCTTTTGAAAATGAAAATTGGATGAAAACTTACGGTGGTTGGAGATATGATGTTGGAATCTCAGCTCAACAGACGACAGATGGAGGGTATATCATTATTGGAGTCACAGCATCATATGGTGCTGGAAAGGATGATGTGTGGTTGATAAAAACCGACTCGGTGGGAAATAAAATCTGGGATAAAACTTTTGGGGGACCAGAAAATGATATGGGGCTCTCAGGCCAACAAACCAGTGACGGCGGATATATCATCACAGGGAGAACACGGTCGTACGGAAATGGTCTGGACGATGTATGGCTAATCAAGACAGATTCTGAAGGAAATAAAACCTGGGATAAAACCTATGGAGGTACTCTGAATGATGATGGCTCTCAAGTGCGACAGACCACTGATGGTGGTTATATCATCGTTGGAGATGTCAATAACAATGGGGGTGGAGACAGTAATCTCTGGGTCATTAAAACAGATACGAATGGGAACNNTATGGATATAATATTTGGTTAATTAAAATCGATGAGGCGGGAAACACTTTATGGGATAAAAAGTTTGGAGGAACTGATGCAGAGGGAGTATCCTCAGTGATACAAACAAATGATGGCGGCTATCTCATGGTAGGTGTTGACTCTTACAGTAACGCTGATGAAAAAATATGGCTTGTAAAGACCGATGAAAACGGGGAGTTCCTCTGGGAGCAAAAATATGGTGGGATGGGGACCGCAAGAGGTGAATCAGTACAACAGACCAGCGACGGTGGTTACATCATCGCGGGATTTACCTATAAGAAATTCATTCGGTATAAGGCTCTTATAATTAAAACTGATGAGAACGGCGCACAAGAATGGAGTAAAATCTTCTTCGGCGGGATTGGTAACTGTATCGCTTTCTCCGCTCAGCAGACAGCAGACGGGGGATATATTATCGGTGGAGAGAGAAATGTTTTCTTAAATTCCAATATCTGGTTAATAAAATATTATGGTGGATAGGGGGGTGTGAAAGAAAATGAAAATAGGATATAGGCTTGCAGGATTAATTGTCGTTCTCTTCTGTTTGTTCCTCTTGAATTCTATGCCTCCTGCGCAGGCTACGACCGATCATTTCACCGATAGTTTTGTCATCATCATAGGAAAGTGTAATACGGTGACATCCCCAGCGCTCTGGCTCTTTGGTTTTAAATTTCTCTTCAACAGACATATTTATATTCAAGCGAGTGGGGAACAAGATGAAAAATTAACGGCGCTCATCCTTCCATCGAAGATCGGTTTTTACTTCGGTCAAGAGAACATGATAATACAGATGGATGGAGCCAAAGGTCTTTTTTTCAGGGGAGAAAAATCCTGGCTCTTTCAGAATACACCTCAAAGGATATTTGCTGTGTGCAAGGCAAGCGATATTTGGGTCACTTACGTTTGAAGGACGAACACACAGAGAAATATTTTTTGAACGAAAACAAAATTTAATTATGCCTTGTTTGGTTTTTTCCGAACATTTTCCTAGTATATATAGGCAAGAATGAGAATTACCGGGTTGGAAAAGGCCACTGCTGGTGATGTTTCGCTTACAAAAGAAGGGATTCAATTTTTGGTCTTTACGAGCTTATCATAAAATTGAACCTGCCTTATCCCTTCTTTTTTTTTATTTTACTCTTCAGTTCATTCAAAGGAGGTTTTTTTCTTTATACCATTCGATTGTTTTTTTCATCCCTTTTGTATAATCATATTGTGGTGAAAATCCAAGAATCTTCTTTGCCTTTGCATTGCTGTACGCCCGGTTCGTCCTCATGGTATCAATGAGTGATGTATGCATGACAAAGTCATCGATCCCTTTTCTGTTATTGTTCCATTGGACCATAAAGAGATATGCTTTTGCAAGGCTCATCGGGATGGAGCGAGACGGAGGAGAGACGGCTAACAAATTTGCTATGATGGTGAACATTTCCTTATATGTGATATACGCATCGCTTGCAAGGATGAACGTCTCACCAATCGATTGTTTAGGTTTTTCGATTGTTTTTTGGATGCCTTGGCTGATGTCGTCGACATAGGTGAAGTGGATGTAAGTGTCTCCTTTGCCCGGTAGGAACCGTAATTGTTTGTTTGCGACCGCTCGAACGGTAGATAGGGTGACATACACATCACCAGGCCCATAGACACCTGTAGGTCTGAGAATGGTCAGTGGAAGACCGGTTGTTTGTTTTTCTTTCAGCATGAGTTCTGCGATCTGCTTGGTTTTTCCGTAGTCATATGTCGGATGATACGGGCTTGTTTCATCCCCTGGAATATTGATGACCGGGCCTAACGCCTCTGTTGAACTGCTGTAGATGAAATGCTCTATCCCATGGAGCATAGCATCTTCTGCGATGCTCTGTGACGCCTTCACATTATTGTCATATAGGGTATCAAACGAATCATGGAACCGCATGAGTCCTGCGAGATGAACAACCACATCCACTCCTTTTGTAATATCTTTTAGAGAATCTGGTTTGAGGAGGTCTGCTTTTCTCATTTCGATGCCTTGTTTTTCAAGTGGTGTTGCTTTTTTTGCATCCCTGTATGTTCCAAGAAGTTCGTATTTATTTGTCCTTAAAAGTTCTTCAGCCAGATGTGTGCCAATAAAACCTGTAATTCCGGTGATCAATACCTTCATGGATGTGTTCTCCTGATGTCTATATAGTGAATATATTTTATGATATTATGTCTATTGAATACTCGGCATGACTAGTGGGTTAGGTTTATTTATTAACAATCGTTAAAATTATATAGGGGACCATTGGTTGTAATAAGCAGAATAGATATAGTTTCACCAAAGGTAACACAATGAGTGAAAAAGAAAGATGGAAACATCATGCATCATTGTTTCTTGTAATCATTTGTGTGACGGTAACAACAGGGTCTTCGGTGTCAGGTTCCATTCTGTCATCTCCTCCCGAGTTCAGAGAAATGGAAAATCCCATGGGGAATGATTGGTGGCCGATGTTCCGTCATGATGCGATGCACAGTGGTGTTTCTACGACGACCGCACCAGATACTAATCAAGTTCTCTGGACCTACCAGACTGATTTTATTATTTCTTCATCACCAGCTGTCTCCCATGGACGCGTCTACGTCGGCTCATGGGACTGGAGTATCTATTGTTTTGAGATGGACAGCGGAAATCTGGTATGGAAGTATTCAACAAGTAGCGAAATCACATCATCGCCTGCGGTGGTAAACGGAAAAGTGTATGTCGGTTCACAGGATACCTATCTGTATTGTCTAGATGCGAGTGATGGTTCATTGCTCTGGGATTTTAAGACAGGTTTTATCATTGAAACCTCCCCGACTATAGTCAACGACCTGGTTTTTTTTAGTTCGAGTGATGGTTCGCTGTATTGTTTGAATACGGAGGATGGGAGTCTTGTCTGGGAGTATGAGACCAACAGTGCGTTTGTCTCTTCCCCCGCGGTTTTTAATGAAAAAATCTATGTCGGCATTGTGAATGGGGATTTCATTTGCCTGAACAGTATCACGGGGGATCATCTCTGGACATTTTCGACAACGTCAGGTATCTATTCCTCCCCGACACTGGACGATGGAAAAATCTACTTCGGTGCGAATGATTATAATATCTATTGTTTAGATGCCAATGACGGTAGTTTCATCTGGAGTTATAACGCCCAATGCGAGGTGCATTCCTCCCCATCGATTGCCTATGGTTCTCTTTATATTGGTACGAGTGATGGCAGGATGCTCTGCCTTGATAAGGACACGGGGGATCTCCTCTGGAGTTATGTCATCAATGGCAGCGTCGAGTCATCACCTGGTGTTGCTGATGGGAACGTGTATTTTGTCACAGACCCATGCTGTGGATTTACAAGTTATCTGTTCTGTCTGAATGCGTATTCTGGGGCGTTGATCTGGAATTATAATCTGAACACGCAGCTTCATACGAAATCATCACCTGCTCTTGCTGAGGGGAAGGTGTTTGTCGGCTCTGGGGACGGAACAGTCTATGCCTTTGGCGATATCCTGTATCTTGCTGATGCAAACGGTCCGTACTATGGTTTTGTGAATTCTTCTGTGATGTTCACCGGTTCTGTCTATGGTGGTGAACCAGGTTTTTCATGGTACTGGGATCTTGGTGATGGTACGACTTCAACTCTGCAGAATCCAACTCATACCTATCCATCCATCGGAGAGTACATGGTCACACTCACCGTAACTGACAGTTTTGGTCAGGTCGCGACCGATGACACCTTGGTTTTTATTGATGTTCCAAACGTCCCACCAGGGATACCTTTGATAGAAGGACCGACGAGCGGGAAACCAGCAGAATCCTATGAGTATGTATTCACCGCATCAGACCAAAATGATGATAAGATCATGTACTACATCGATTGGGGTGACAATACGACCAGTGGTTGGATCGGACCCTTCTTCTCCGGAGTTGCTGTACATCAAGAGCATACGTGGTCTGCCAGAGGATCCTACAATATTAAGGCAAAGGTAAAAGACTGGCATGGTGCGGAGAGCAGCTGGTCAGAACCCTTCGAACTTTCCATTACTGCACCAGAGCTTATGGTTGAAATAAAAGGCGGGTTTGGTGTCACGGTGACAATTTCGAACACCGGGGATGCAGATGCGACAGCAGTTTCCTGGAATGTTACCACGGATAAAGGTTTTATCATTTACCCATTACGATTTCAAATTCTTCTTAATCTTCCGCCAGGAGCAAAGAGAACAGAGAAAATATTGGTGTTCGGGTTTGGGAAAACGACAATGCATGCCTCAGCAACATGCGATGAAAGCGCCTCTGTGAACAACACGATACAAGCAAAACTTTTGTTGTTCTTTGTTTTTGGAGTAAAATAGTAGTTATCATTTTATTTTTTTCCCCCGTCGGTTGCGTAACAAAAAATATAAATATATGATACGCATTAGCATCACATGGGAGGATCCCTTATGAGAGGAAAAATAGTTGGAATAATCATTTTTATGCTGTTGACTACACCTCTATTATCCACCACCGCAAACGCTGGGGATAAGGAAAATCCAGAAATAACAGATAGTATAGGAGATGCTCGATCCTATCTCGACATTAATAAAGCATGGTTTTATGAGAATCCCAGTACACCGGATATATTGTACACAACAATTAAAATAGTAAAACCTAGTACCATTCCTTTTAAACAGCATCTCGTTGTTCGATGGAAAATGAATGGGGAGTATTATGCATCGATGTTAGGAATTGGATATAATTTTCAATTATGGTTCGAATATGTTTCTATCATAGGAAGAGGTTCTTTTGGTGATCCTAAACCTATCATAACCACCATTGAAGGAATTTTTGATACGACAAATGGGACTGTTACCTGTAAAATTCCAAAAAGTACCATAGGAAATCCACAACCAGGAGACGTGCTCACTGATACACAATCACAGTGTTTTGAGAGGTTCCGATTCTGGGGGAGACTTGGGTTCAGTCCGCTATTGAGAAATTTCATTTTTGATGCCGTGTTAGAAAAATGGCAGATTGACGATACGGCACCAGATTTTGATTACGGAAGCGATTATATTATACAATATTAGTAACAAAAAATTATCTTTTTTTTTTTCTTTTTTTTTTAAGTTTATAAGATAAAATATAAATATATGATACGCATTAGCATCACATGGGAGGATCCCTTATGAGAGGAAAAATAGTTGGAATAATCATTTTTATGCTGTTGACTACACCTCTATTATCCACCACCGCAAACGCTGGGGATGAGGAAAACCCAGAAATTACCGATTCAGATGATGATGCGTTTGGGAATATAGACATTAAATCCGTATGGTTCTGGGAGAAATCAGAAGAGCCAGACTGTTTATTTGTCTGCATGAAAATAAACGAACCAAAATTGTATAAGATCCAACAAACCTTTGCGGTGTTTTGGGAATATAACGGCACCATTTATGGATGCGGAACGTTCATCGGTTTGTATATTATTGGATGGGAATCCTGGTCTGCAGGGGAATATATCAATAGTGCTCCAGCTGGAGGACCAAACTATTTTGAGATCGATAAGGGAACATACGATAAATCAACTGGGATTATCACATGGAAGATACCAAAAGATATTCTTGGGAATCCTAACCCTGGCGATGTACTGACAAAAACGTGGTCAAACGCGTTTCAGAGATTCGGGTTTCTTGGCCTTATAGGACTCAGCCGCCCTATTATCGACCAGATGGCAAAAATCTTCTTTGGTAATTCACTTTGGGACTATGCTCCTAATGAATCCAATGAATATGGACTTGATTATATAATACAATATTAAAATAATAAAACGACAAGCAACCAACTTCATTGGTTCATTTTTTTCTTTTAATTATTTTTTTTTACACGAATATTCTTTATTTTAACAAAATGTAAGAGAAAAAATTATAGTGGAACGGAAAAGGAAGAAAGGGCAAAAAGGTGCCCATTCAAGTTATGGTGTTTCTGTTTTTGGAGGCGGTGCTGTTTGGATTGCTTGGGGTAGATTCTCTGGCATCGAGAAGAATGCGATGATTTGCATGATGAACGCTATGAAGATGATGACGAACCCGACGAGGACGATGGCCGTCAACGCACCGATGAGGTAAAGCAGACCAGCGGTATGAAACATTGACGTGTGGGTCTCGCTGGCGATCTTGTTGTAGCTTTTCCGGAGGAAGTAAGCAGCGAAGATAAGGGTGATCCATAAGACGAGCAATCCTGCGATGATGGAAGTCAAGAACGGTACGACGCCATTGGTTTGCATCATCTGGGTGAATTGCGGCATTGACGTTACGTTCTGGAAATTCGTCCAGTCTATCCCAGCGCCAAAGGAAAAGAATGATATAACAATCATGAAGATTGCGACGACGACGCCGATGATGACGATGATGAAGGTGAGTAAAAAGTTATTGAAGACTTTATGGTCTTTAATTTCGTCTGCGATGTACTTCACAGCGACGAGGACGAGGATTAGGCCTACAAAGGCGACGATTAATCCTGCCGTGGGGACTGGAAGAAGCAGCATGAGAATGGAGCCAATTCCGCCTAACATTTTTGCTTGACTTAATTTTGACATGATTTTTCTCTCCTCAACAATTGATTGATGTGAACTCAGAAACAACAAATGGGACTTAAATATTGCGTTAATCAGAGTTAGGTTTTTATACACCTATCTATTATAAATATGCAGATTAGGTGATAGTTATGAAGAAAAAGATAATGGTATTTTGTTTTTTTGTGTTAATGGCGCTGATGGTTCTGCCGGTGGTCTCATCATATCGTGTGGTCTCAGAGCAAAAATCTTCCACGACCTCTGCTGTTGAAAAGCAAATTTCTGATGTCCAAGAAGAGTCATTACCTACGGTGTTGACTGGCTATCTGCTTATCCATGTCTCAGTCTATACCCCTGGCGAGGGCATGCATCCTTATGCGGGTGCCAATATCAGCGTGAAAGGATTTTTCTTTTCATATAGTGGACAAACTGATGAGCGGGGGGATTATTTGTTCCAAGTTCATACCAAGCTTTTCAGAGCGAAACTGTATATCATCAAAGTCAGTATCCCTCCAGAAGACTGGTTGCATAAGAAAATAAATTCTCTCTATATCCAGTCAGGACAAATTGTGTATAAGGATTTTCTCTTTGTGGTGTTATAGTTTTTCTCAGATGATCAAATCCTTTCGGTTGAAGGGATGAAGACCTGTGTTGGTTTAGTATCGATACGTGGCTAAAGAGATCCATTGAATTGTTGTTTTTTTGTCAACTGCAAAAGAAATACACTAATAGTTTGGTTTCGTACAAGATTTTATTCAATATCCTTATAAATTAGATAAGATTTATTTTACCTAGGAGAATAAACATATGAAAAATGATAAGAAGAATATCGGAAAAGCAGCTATCGTCCTAGCGATAACCCTTGCTCTTGTCTTGCCGGTAACAGCAAGTACGAAAACAACTGGTATGACGAAAATGACCAACCAGACGCAGCAAATAATCAAAAGTGCCTATGAGTCATTGACGACATCGGCTCTTTTTGAGGATAATTTCGACAGTTATGATGATTTTTTGTTGAGTTTCCCACCTTGGACACAATTTGATGGGGATGGACAACAAGTATGGGGTTTCGAGGATCTTGATTTCACAAATGAATATTATACAGGGTCGTATATCATCTTCAATCCATCGATGACCGATCCAGAACCATTGAATGACACTGCTCATTCGGGAGCGAAATATGCAGCATGTTTCGATGCAGTTCCAACAGATATATTAAACGATGATTGGCTGATAACGCCTCAATTATCCTCTGGGGATATTGACTTCTATGCATCAATTCGTTGTGTGAATCACGATTCGTTCTGGTTAGGAATAGATGATTTTTCCATCACTGAAGTAGAGTCTGGTATTGTAACTATCTCTTTCTGGGCAAAAACTGGCTCAGGTGATTATGAACCAGATCGATTCCAAGTCGGCGTCTCGATATCAACAAATGATCCCTCAAGCTTTAAGATCATCACTGAAGATCCTTATATTGAGCCACCAACCAATTGGACACAATACAACTACATGGTTACGCTTTCTGATATGTTACAACCAGAGCTGACTGTAGTCGTTGAAGGTGGTCTTGGGGTTACCGCAACAATCACTAACTCAGGGGACACTCAGGCGACAAATTGTGTTGCTACGTTTAACATTTCAGGTGGTATCATCCTTTCACCATCAGGTGGGCTGAAAACTATCACAGTGGGAGATATCTCGGTGAACAGTACGGAATCAGCAAAAACGATGATCATTGGTATTGGTAAACCAACCATTGTCGTTGATGTAACCTGTGATGAGGGAGTAACAGCGAGCAGCACTTACAAACCTAAATTCCTGCTGTTCTTTTTTATTATAGGGTAATACAACCCTCTTTTTTTTTTCTTTTCTTATGTATTTTTTTCTCGTTAAAATTTTTTGATTAATAGAAACATTTAAATTAATTGAATACATATCAAAAAAAACTAGGAGATATTAAAAATACACTAGGTAGTGAGGTGGAAATAGATGAAAATATGGAACTCTAATGAGTTAATTGGAAAAGAAGTATTTGACGCAACCGGAAACGCAGTCGGTTGGGTCGATAAAACATGGAACAGCTGGAACGACGATTATCCTGGGCATTTTTTCGGGATAAAGTTAAACGACTTCGCACGGAACACCTATTTTAGGGGTGGTAATAAATTAGTACCGGTCTATAATGACTATATCCGTACTGTCGGGAACACGGTCACGTTGACCAAGACGATGGATGATCTGACCAGATACTGGAACAAAACAGTTCCTTGTGGGCCAACGACCTGCCCGGTTGATGAGTTAATTGAGATGCCTGTGTATGACAAGTTCCACTCCCGAGTCGGGACATTTACCACATGGGTAGAAAGCAATGGAACAATCAACAACCTCGGTATCTTGCCTGACCCATATATCTGTGAGACCTGGCATTTGCCGTATAACACGACTTTCCCGATTGAGCCGAATCATATCACCACTGCGAAAAACACGATTACGCTCGATCAAGCGCTTCACGAGTTAAAAGAATACTGGCAGAAGACACGGAAGTTATAGAATAGCAAATGTACGGTAGGAGATTGATTCTCTCTTACCTCTCTTTTTTGTTTTTTTGTTTTATCGAATATAGGTGTTGTCGTTTTCTGTGTGATCTTGTTTACTTTGAAATGTTTTATTGGTGACTTCGATGATTTTTCTGTAGTTGTCCCCGTGAAGATTGAGCAGAGTTTCTTCGAAGCTAATCTTAAAGGAACTTTTCATTGAGGCAAGAACTAGGATGTATCTGACAAGCCAGAGGGCGAGTTGTCTAGTGAATTCAGGGTCGTTTTGCTTTGCAAGTTCTTTGAAGATATGGGTCTGCATAAGGTCGTCGATTGCCTTTTTAATGGAGACGCTTTCTTGTTCGGCCATAAATCACAGCTCATGGTTTCTTCTTGTTTGCATTGTTTTTAATGTGTATATATTATATATTAATTTAAATAATATTTAAACCTATTGTTCCAACCAACAAAAAAAAGCAGGAGCTCCACGAGAGGAAACAACAGAAAAAGACTACCAAGCCTTATGAAAAAACAATATCCTGCACCATGGGAATTTGGAAATCTTTTTAAAGAACCAGGTCTTCTTCGACCGGTACTCTAAGGAATGAAAACAATGGATAGACACATACGAATCTTTGGACTCATAACAACAATGACTTGTGTGCTGCTGATGAGTAGCGGATGTACCAAACAAAACATGCCATCACCAGAGGATCCACTCCAGACAATCCTGGAAAAAGCTGCTGTTCTCGAATCAGTGTATTACGAGATCGATACCTCTTTTATCATCGATGGAGTAATACGACAAAACACAACAACGAAAATATGGCAAAAAATGCCTTATCTAAAAGAGGAAGAAAACAGCACCTCGGGGAATATCTCAACAACACAAACCATCATCCAACGTCCGGAGGGATTGTATCTCTACGACCCCACGTTACAAACCTTCCAACAGAATGCGCAGATGAACACCCCCCAGCCGTCCACCACAGAGATGGTACAGAATCTGCTGAACAACCAGACACTCACCATCATAGGAACAGAAAACATCAGCGGCAAACCAACCACCATCATCCAATACCATCCAAATCAAGGTGGGAACTCCACGACCGTGAAACTATGGATCTGGAATGAAAAAGGTGTGCCATTAAAAGAACAGTACATCTCAAATACCGAAGGGACCTCTGTCACAATAAACTCCTTCTACAGCAATTATTCATTCGCTGACATCCCAGAGAGCACCTTTGATGTCGAATAACAAAAATCAAAAGAGACAACCTGTTCCATTTGTAAATTTTTTCCCGTATTCGATGCATTGAAAAATCAATGCTTTCCTGATTTTTTACTTCTTAGCAAAATACACTTTAAGCTTTTCCCAGTACCATTCTCTCCATCCCTGGGCGAGCTCCTCGTACAACGACTCCGGGATATCGGTCTGCGTGAAATCCAAACGGGTTCCACGATCAACCTTTTTTAATTCGAACATAACATGGGAATAATGATCCTTTGGCCAGTCAGTACCCCGCCATTTCTGCACGATCTTTTTATCTGGAACTATCTCAACATTCGTACCTGTCGCCCAGTCGTCCCATACGCTAAAGTCATCACCAACATTTCGACCGATTTTTGCTTTCGCACCAGTGAATGCTGCATGTTTTTTTGAATCCATAAGCGTCTCATAGACCTCATGAGGCTCGGTCTCAAAAACAACTGATTGATGAAGCGTTTTTGTTTTCATATCCACACACCAAGGTGATTATTGAATAAAGGTCTTCTCTATAAAAAGGTATCAAAAAAATAAAAAAAAGGAAAAAAAGGGATTATTCCTGTATCACGCTAATGGCTGATTGGAATTTGTAGGTGCGATTTCCTGTTTCAGAAATCGACTCTTTCCAAATCCAATGTCAGTGATATTTAGGAAGAATTACGACGATTATGAGTTTTTCTCAGCGATATCTCCGACAATCGGAAGTTTATATTTTACCATCTGATATGCTTTGACCATCAGAATAAGCCACATGACAAACAGCAGTACCCAGAAAACCCAGCTGATCCAGGCGAAGAAATACCACCCAGAGCCATATGAGAACACCCCAAAAAACCCCCCGAAAATCCAGGCAAGGATCATCAACGGGAGAAACACCAGGACCGACTGCATCGCATGGAAACGGATATACTTGTTTTTATTTTCGACAAAATAGAAGAACAGTCCGGAGACCCAAAAGAAAAGATAGCAGAGCACAGCCTCAAAATTCTCCTCCAACCCTAACGATGTTTTCGTCATATTCCTATATTCATGAGACCCTTATTAGTGTTATCGATACGAGACTGTTTTTAAAAGGTTGGTAATAAAATTACAAAATGAAAATTTTCTTCTACGTCTGTTTGTCAGAACGAAAAACAATTTAAGATAGCGGTCTCTTCACTCGCCCTGGAAACGAAAACAATCCGTTTCCATAGACACTCAAAAGGATGATGACGTATGGGGAAATATTCAAAAGCAAAGATGTTCAACAGAAAAGCAGCACACAGACAGAGCAAAGCAGATGAAATCCTTAAAGCCCTAAACATCCAACCAGGGCAAACCATCGCAGACATCGGATCAGGTGGAGGATTCTTCACTTTCCTTTTCTCTCATCTTGTTGGAGAAAATGGAAAAGTCTCTGCGATTGATACGAACCAAGACTTCCTTGAATTTATCAATAAACAAGCATCAAAACAAGGAATCACAAATGTAATAACTGTACATACAACAGAGCAAGCAATCCCNNAATCGCCATCATAGAATTTTCCCAACAAGGTTCCAGATTCAGTTTCCATCGACGATGTGGTCATAACGTCCCAAAGGAGGTCATCGTTGAAGAAATGACTAAAGCGGGGTACCTTGTTTCTGAATCGTTTGATTTTCTGCCGGTCCAATCCTTTACTCTTTTTCGGCCAAATCCGTAGAGAAAGGTGGAGGAAACGAAGGAGCCGATACTATTAAATACACCAGGATGCCTAATATTAACGATTGTTAATTAATGAGAAAAGGAGAAAACACCCCCATGAAAAACATATCATCCATGAGAATATTTCTTCTAAGCACACTAATCCTCCTAACCACCTCTTTTGCAGGGTGCTTCGAACAACGAAACATTCAACTCGACGGAGTCGAAATACGAGAATACCAAGGAGAAAAACTCGCCTCAGTAAGCGACTTTCGGGAAAATTCTATCAAAGGACCTCAACAAATCAATCAATCAACCTACCAACTCAAAATTACAGGACTTGTCGGCACACAAAAAAACTATACCTATGACGAAATCCTCACGAAGTTCCAACAGTACAAAAAAGTCGTCACCTTAGACTGCGTCGAGGGATGGAGCGTGAAAATCCTCTGGCAAGGCATCCTGATAAAAGAACTTATCAGCGAAGTACAACCAGACCCATCTGCCAATACCATCATCTTCAAAGCTTATGACGGGTACACCACCGCCTTCCCTCTGAATTACACAACAGAAAACAACATCCTACTCGCATACAAAATGAACAACGTGACTCTACCAGCCGAACGCGGGTTCCCCTTCCAGCTCGTCGCAGAGAGCAAATGGGGCTACAAATGGATCAAGTGGGTCACAGAAATCGAACTCTCAGACAACCTTAATTATAAGGGATACTGGGAAAGCAGAGGATACTCAAACGGCGGAAATCTGAATGAAAGCTTCTTTGACAAGTGAACACCATGAACATATTTCGAACCATGAAAACACTCACCCATGTGCTGCTTACCATTGTTATTATTCTCTTCATTTTCACCGGATTTGGAATCTCCAATTACCAGATTATAGAATCTCTTACAAGCGGCACAGTATCGAAACTCACATCCTTTCAGATCCATTCCAATCTCATCATTCCCTTCATGGTCCTACTTATCGCACATATCGGTTTTACCATTGGAAAAAAATTTCAGAAAGAAAAACACCTTTAATCACATTTTTTTGTTTCTTTGATTGGAAAAAACAATTTAAGCCCTGTACCATTTAACATCACTTGTGAACACAAAACAACTTGGCGTTGCAACAATTCTACTTGCCAGTATTATGTGGGCGATAGAGCCAATCCTCGCAAAACTCTCATATGAAACCTCTGATTTTCTTCACACCTCAGCGATTCGTGCGATGGTCGCCGCACTCACGGCAATTGTGTATCTTGCAATCACAAAAAAATCTCTTTTGAAGGTGACCAAACCACAAATTCCCCCTCTCATCTTCATTGCTCTCGTTGGAACACTGGTTGCGGATTTCATGTATTATATCGCTTTATCCCAAATCCCAGTAATCAACGCTGTCATCATCGGACATATGCAGCCGATCTTCATCATCGCCTTTGGATTTTTTCTGCTGAAAACAGATACGCTCACCAAGTTCGACTACCTTGGCATCACCCTGATGATTCTCTCCGGATTGCTAGTCACCACTCAAACATTGGATAACCTGGTTGCACTGAGGTTCGGCACCCTTGGAGACCTTATCGTTCTGGCTGCGACCATCGCCTGGGCGACCTCAGCGATTGTCATGAAAAAATACCTTACCACGATGGATGCAGGCCTCATTACCTTCTATCGATTTTTCTTCCCGGCCCTTATTTTCGCAGCCTACCTCGGGTTGACATCCTCGCTTCTCATCGCCAATATCTACGAAGTCTTCATCGGAGTGATCATCGGCATTGGCACCATCCTGTATTATGAAGGATTAAAACGCCTGAAAGCAGCACAAGCATCTGGTCTGGAGCTAACAGCCCCGTTCTTCGCAGCAATACTAGCGTTTGTCTTTCTCAACGAGCTCGCCACCATTATGCAAATCATCGGGATCGCGTTCCTTTTTGGTGGTGTGTACCTTATCTCAAAAAAAGAAGGATAAGCTGCTTTATTGCGCACCAACTGTTTTTCGTATCGCCTGGGAAAAGGACAAGACATCCTGTGGTTGTGTGGTAAATGAACACATGAGCCGTACTTCACAGGTGCGTTCATTGAAACGATGGAAATAATACTGTTTCTGAAGCTTTATAATACAATGATTGGGAATGATTGCATATACCATGTTTGCCTCGACCTTTTGGGAAATCTCCATCCCAGGGATACTCTGAAGTTGCTCCGCGAGCAGCCGAGCCATCTCATTGGCATGAGACGCATTCCGTAACCACAGATCATCGTTGAGAAACGCGGAGAACTGCGCGGAGATATACCGCATTTTACTGGTCAACTGCATCCCTTGTTTCCTGATGAACTCAAAATTCTTCGCAAGATTCTTATCGAAAAACACCACGGCCTCCCCGTACATCATCCCGTTCTTTGTCCCCCCGAACGACAAGACATCCACCCCAGCCTTTCCTGAGATCTCGTGTAAACCGGTCTTCAAAAACGCTGCCGCATTACTCAACCGGGCGCCATCCATATGAAGTAACATATGATGCTTATGAGCAAAATCAGCAAGGTCCTGTATCTCCTTAGGGCGGTACACCGTCCCTCGCTCGGTCGCCTGCGTAATCGAAATCACGTGCGGCTGGGCCATATGAGGATCATCCACACCGATAAGAAATGGTTCGATTAAATCCACCGTGAGTTTCCCATCAGGTGTTGGTATATTCACGAGTTTAGCCCCGATATAATTCTCCGGACCGCAACACTCATGGACCGTCAGATGAGCGCTCTCCGCACAAAAAATAGAATGAAACGAGTCGGTGACGTTCCGAAGTCCAAGCATGTTTGCCGCAGTCCCGTTATACACAAAGAAGACCGAGGATTCTTTTCCAAAGATCTCTTTGAGTTGTCCGATCGCTTGTGTGGTATACTCGTCAAGACCATACGCAACAACATATCCGCCATTGACGTTTCGAAGGGCATTGAGAATATCAGGATGTACCCCGGAATGATTATCGCTTCCAAAACCTGCAAATATCGCCATACATGCACCAAGCAGTATTTGTTATAAAAAATCTTCTATCACATACAAATTAATATATATAAAAATAAAAGAAAAAAAGAGTTAGTAAAAAAATGTTAAATCTAAAAGAAATTCATTTTTTACTAAAATCTCTTTGGTCGATGTTGTTGATAACAGTCCCTGCAATATACAGGTTTTGTACCATTCGGTACAAACGGAACTTCACATTCTTTCCCACAATCTGCACAGGTCGCTTTATGCATTTCTCGTGGTGCGCCCCCATAACGACCGCGTCCTTCTTCTCTATACATATTTACTACTTCCTAATATTGCGGTTGTATTGACCATGCTGTATTTAAACATATACCTTCATGAATTTGAAGGAAAAATAAGCGATACTCTTGTTCTGTTGCGGAAAGAATAAACAACAGTTACCCCTAATATTGACCAAAAAAAGATCTTTTATCAAGAAGACAGCCCCGGGCGGATTTGAACCGCCGACGTTGGCTCCAAAGGCCAAAATGTTGCCACTACACCACGGGGCTAGCTGCTCATACCGGGAATCTTTGATTTTATTTAAGCATATGCATTTACGATGTTTGTGCAATGATTTATTTCTTCTGCGCGGTTTTCTGAAGCTTTGCCCAGGAATCACGTAATTCAACGGTTCGATTCAGAACCAACGTGTTCTTTGACGTTGCTGGGTCAACACAGAAATAACCAAGGCGTTCAAACTGAAAACGATCAAACGGTTTGAGTGTTCTCACCGCAGGTTCGACCTGACAGTCACGGAGAACCTCAAGGGAACGTTGGTTAAGAAACTCTTTGAATTCAATTCCTTTTTGTCCTACAGGGTCAGCGACCGTAAAAAGCCGGTCGTATAAGCGTGCTTCTGCAGCAATGGCATGCGGCGCAGACACCCAGTGGATCGTGGATTTGACTTTTCTACCATCAGGCGCGTATCCGCCCTTCGTCGTAGGATCATATGTGCAGCGTAGTTCGACTGGTTTTCCATCTTTTTTCACCACATCAATGCATTTAATGAAATACGCGTAGCGGAGACGCACCTCCCGACCCGGTGCGAGCCGGTAGTAATCCTTGGGTGGGTTTTCCATGAAATCATCCTGTTCAATGAACAGCGTGTACGAGAACGGGATCTTCCGAGTACCCATACTTTGATCCTCAGGGTTGTTCACCGCCTCAAGCTCCTCAGTCTGATTCTCAGGGTAGTTCTCAAGAACCAATTTGAGTGGATGGAGGACTCCCATAAACCGTGGTGAGGTCTTGTTCAGATCCTCCCGGATGTTATGCTCAAGGAACTCGAAATCGACGATGCTGTTGAATTTCGCCACACCAATCCGTTTACAGAACATCCTAATCGCTGATGATGAATAACCCCTACGACGCATCCCGCTGATGGTCGGCAGACGAGGGTCATCCCAGCCACAGACATGGTTTCCTTCCACCAATTGAAGCAACAACCGTTTACTCATGACGGTGTAGGTGAGGTTCAGACGGGCAAACTCGATCTGCTGCGGATGATACACCCCGAGTGCGTCTAGGAACCAATCATACAGAGGTCGATGGTTCTCAAACTCAAGGGTACAAATCGAATGAGTGATGCCTTCGATGGAGTCTTCCAGGCCATGCGCCCAGTCATACATCGGGTAGATGCACCATTCATCACCCGTCCGATGATGGCTCGCATGCAGAATCCGGTACATCACCGGGTCTCGCATGTTGATGTTCGGATGGGTCATGTCTATTTTGGCGCGAAGGACTTTCTGACCGTCAGCGAATTCCCCTGCTTTCATCCGCTGGAACAAGTCGAGGTTCTCTTCGATAGGCCGATCACGATACGGACTGTTCTTCCCCGGCTGCGTGAGGTTGCCTCGGTATTCGGCGATTTGGTCAGCAGGAAGATCATCCACATAGGCTTTTCCGACCTTAACTAATTGCAGGGCATACTCGTACATCTGGGCAAAATAATCTGAGGCGAAGAACAAGCGATCCTCCCAGTCGAACCCAAGCCATTTGACGTTATCGATGATGGACTGGACGTACTCCTCCTCTTCTTTGGTAGGGTTTGTATCATCGAACCGCAGGTTGCAGGAGCCTTTGTAGTCCTCCGCGATCCCGAAGTTCAGGCAGATGGATTTCGCATGACCGATGTGCAGGTACCCATTTGGCTCTGGGGGGAACCTGGTATGGACCCGGCCGCTGTATTTGTTCGTTTTGATGTCTTCATCGATGATTTCTCGAATNNACAGCCCCGACCAGATTCGAACTGGTGTCTAGAGATCCAGAGTCTCTTGTGCTAACCGCTGCACTACGGGGCTAAAATTTCGCTTTTCCGACACCGGAAGTGAAATCGTTTCATATATAACTTTTCATCTTTCCGAGTTTTCTGAAGAAAACGACATCAAGGTCTCTTTTCCTAAATTTTTAATTAATTTAACTCTATATTGCTATTTTGTACAAAAAAACAGAAAGAAGGCTTATATGAAATATCCATCATCTGTAGGGTATTAGGGGAAAGACTATGAAAAAGAACCATTTAGGGAAAAAAATATGCTGTTTTATCCTCATCATTGCATTCATCAGTGGTGTAGGTCAGGCAACCATCACCTATAACGATATCAGACCAGCGGATCGATCTGCGGATTGGGCAATCATGGTGTACCTTGTCGGGGACAACAACCTTTCTGCAGCTCAAGGTCAAGTCCTGCAGAACATCAGACAGGCGGGTGCATCTGAAGAAGTAGCTATTGCCCTGCTGATCGATCAAAACACCGCCTCTGATACCAAACTGTATTATCTGAACGGGACAACACTCGTGCAACAAGCATGGGAATCTGAATCAAGTATGGATGATCCTGATACCATCGTTCAATACGTCACAAAGGTGAAAAATGAGGTGCCCGCAGATCATTACGCCTTGTTCATCTCCAGCAACAAGGGATGCGGGTGGCAAGGAGTCTGCTGGGATGAACATGGGAGAGGCCAGATGATTACTATGCCTGAACTCTTGGATGCTTTGAATCAGATCACCAACGATGGGGCTAGTAAACTTGATATCCTCGGCATTGAGACTTGTATGACTGGGAACATGGAGGTCGCATACCAGATCAACTCTTGTGTGAATTTTTTTATCGCCTACCCTGAATGTGCAATGGTAGGAGAATGGCCGTACGTCGCAGGATTTAATGATCTGAAAAGTAACCCGAGCATGACACCTCGTGAGTTCGCAATTGCGATGGTGAATTATTTCGTTCCACATGATTACCCACAGAGTCGAATGAAAACAACGATGGCAGCGACCAATCTGAGTTACCTGCCAAGTCTTGGGGCACAGGTTAACGAGTTAGCGGTCTTCTTCCTTGACCATCTTGATGAATATAAAACTCAGATCACCACTGCCCTTGAGAGCGCACGGGTGTACGCTAGACTGTGGTATATTGATTATTATATTGATTTTTATGACTTCCTTGATCTGTGCACGATTAGCGACCCCGAGTTTACCACCATTCGGGATACGATTCAATTGACAATGGATACTGCGGTCATCGCCAATGTCCANNGAGATGATCCTGCTCACGGGTTGAGCATTTACTTCCCGCGCAGGGCTGGGGACTACAACGACAGCCTGCGGTATCCAACGTTGCCATCACCGTATGAGGCGACGAACTTTGCGGTCAGCACCCAGTGGGATGAATTCCTCAAAGAATATCTTGGAATCGTAAATAATACCGCACCAGCAAAACCTACCATTACAGGACCTGCGAAAGGAAAACCTGGGGTAACATACGAATATACTCTTACAGCGATTGACCCAGAAGACCAGCAGGTGTCGTATTTCGTCGACTGGGGGGATGGGACGTCCACTGGATGGCTCGGACCCTATGATTCCGGTTCACCTATCATCGTCAATCATACCTGGGAGACAAAACAGACGTTTACCGTAAAAGCCAAGGCTAAGGATGCGTTAGGAGCTGAGAGCGAATGGGCAACACTTGCAGTCAAAATACCGATACTATTGGGGAAATCACGAATCTTCCTTGTTGGCTCTATCACGAGTCTTGATAAGTCCGCCTCGATTGGTTTTCGGTTTCTGCCTGTAAAGGTTCTTGAGAGCACTGCGATTGTCGGGCAGGACAGGACAACAAAGATTCTAACGGAGACCTATGGTGAGTATCCCTGCTGCGGATATCTTCCCTACAGTGATTTTAGAGGAATCGTCACACAAAAGCTCCTCTTTGGGGTCTGGGTTATCCCCGCGTAAATTCTTTATCTTTTTTTTCCTATTTTTTTTTTATTTTATTTTTCTTTTTTTCAAATCAATGAATAAAAATTTACTATTCGTAGTCCATGAGAACTATCTCATATCATTAGTTTGGCAAGTACGAAGGGGGAAAAAAAGGGAAGGGGTGAAGGGATGAAGAGAAGGCGTTAGGAGGTTGACATCTGATACGATTTGGAGTATCTGACGTGCAGAATCTTTTTCGAAGAGCGATAGGGGAAAGGAAATACGTACGATACCAAGGGAGGTAGTGTATTTCCTTGTTCTGCAGGTCTTGATGACACCTCTGGAAGTATTATAAGGAGGCTTCCTCCATGTTCCTTCACCACTAGTGTCGTTTCTTTTTCTAAATCCTCATGTGGAAAGGTTGGTTTGTTCGCATCTGTGGTGATTGTCTCACCAGCAGTTTTTGTTCCGAACAAGTGTGGGATGTCGCTTTTCATTGGGTTTTTCATTTCAATCCCACTATTTTTGTCCTTTCCCATGTTAATTATATGAGGCTGTGATTATTTATTAAATTATTCTTTATTTTATCTTACGAATTGAAAGAAAATCTGAGATAAAATGACGATTCGAACAAAAAATGATAAATAATGTTTGTTTCGATAAGAACAGGATAGCAACCCTGTTTTTTTGTAGTCTTGAAAAGAGATTTGAGAAAGAAAAAAAAGGAGGTGATCATTCGATGTGTATGGTCACCGTGAATGTCTGGCACACGTCTTGTTCACCGAACGGTCGTTGGCAGCGTAACTCAAGACTGGCACTGCCGGTGTTTATTGCGGTGAACACCCAGGTGTCTTTACCGAAATCACCAAGCAGCCCAGAACTACCCCAGGCGAACTGGTCGGTTTTAGAAAGGATGTTTTCATCATTGTGAACGATTTCCCAGACGTACCCCCCGTCACCATAATCTGGTAACGTGAGATTTAGCTTGTCTCCTTTCTTCAGAGATGCGATTGTGTTATTGTCCGCATCGGTCAGAGAGAAGACCTTTGACGTCTGCTGTTTTTTTTGTATCTGAGAGTTGAGATTGACGCCAATCACAGTCCCTGCTGTTATCACAGCGATGGCCACTAGCCCAATTATTAACAAACTTGTTTTTGTTTTCATACTTCATCAAAGAAGGTTATGGGGGTCGACACTATATGAACTGTCAGAAAACGTTTGGGAAATCCCATACAAAAGGATTCGTTCATAGGGAGAGAGAAGATGTACCGGATACTTTTTAAAAAAAATTTGCCTATGCGAATGTACAAAAATCGCTATTGCCATTTTCGGCAAACGTAAAAAAAATCATTCATTTTTGGTTGAATGCAGGAATCATTGGGACTTGGATTTTATATTTTCATTTTTGGTTCGCAGGTACGATACGGGGATTATGAGAACTAGAGGGAGTATATCTGAGCGTGTTTACCTGCCAGCGATTTTCTCAGGATTGTTTGTCCGGGGGTGGTTTGGTTGTTTGCATTGTTAACCTTCTATGGGTTACTTGCACTGACGCATCTGTTCATTCAGATTAATCTGAGTCATCGGGATTATCTAAACTCCATTCAACATCACCGTCGATTTCAATCAAAGGAAATCAAGAACCTACGAACCGATGACTATTTCAAATTCTCAGTTGCCGTCATCATCCCATGTTATAATGAAGGTGTTGAAGATCTTGAAAACTGTGTTCGCTCCGCACTCGATCAGGAGTACCCGTTTCCGTTTCAGGTGATCCTGGTCGATGACGGAAGTAAAGAGAAATCAGCGATCAGAAACATCAAAGAGAAGTTCGTAGGCAACGATCGCTTGGTCATCCATGAGTTCTCATATAACAAAGGGAAGCGACATGCGCAAAAATTCGGGTTCGACGTTGTAGGGGACACGATTGACATCGTCATCACGATCGATAGTGATACGATCCTTGCTCATGATAGTATACAATATATAGTACAGCCGTTCGCCGACCCACAGGTTGGTGCGGCGACGGGGGATGTGCGGGCGATTAAGAAAAACCTGTTATCCCGGTTGATTGATGCTCGGTATTGGACCGCGTTTAACCAGGAACGAGCAGCACAGAGCCTGTTTGGGACCGTGCTGTGCTGCTCAGGACCGCTTGCAGCGTACCGCAACAGCCTTATCCAGCAGGTAAAAGAAGCCTATATATCAGAGCGGTTTTTTGGCACCATCTGCACGTATGGTGACGACCGTCATCTGACAAACCTTATTTTGGAAAAAGGATATATCGTGAAGTTCGAACGAAAAGCGAAGGCTGAGACACAGGTCCCACAGCGTCTGAGTCCATGGCTGCGGCAACAGACCCGATGGAACCGGAGTTTCTACCGGGAGTTGTTCTGGACCATCAAACGCATCATCCTGAAAAGGCGGAATACCCAGGTGTACATGCTTTATGACCTTTGTATGCAGGCGGTACTGCCGATGTTGCTTGTCCTCTCATTAGTATTCGTTGGGTATCGCTCCATCGTCGAAAGCCCGTTGTATCTTTTCGGGTATCTCATGATCCTGATTGGGATAGCGATCCTGCGGGGAAGCTATGCGTTCCTCCGCACCCGCGATCGGGTCTTCTTCCTCTTTCCATTGTATGCATTTTGCCATATTTTCTTACTGATCCCTGTGAGGGTGTATGCGTTATGTACGTTAAAGACAACAAAATGGGGCACACGCTAGATATCACCATACGAGTCAGCATCCTGCTCATCTGCCTAGGTTATATCGTACTTGCGTTTCCAGGATACGCTCCTTTACCTGAGTTGACCGAACAGGTAAACGCACAAGTGCTCAACACGGTTGGTATCCCTGCGATCTCATTGGAACGGTACGTCGTCGTGTCGTTTTCTCAGGCAGACCATATCTATGAGTTATCCTCTGAATGCAGTGGACTCCTCGTGTACCTGATGTTTTTGATCGGGATTGCGGTGGTTCCCTATTTCAGCGCTTATAATCGATTGTTCGCCCTATTGTTCCTGCCCATTCTGTTTTTAGGGAACGCACTCCGCATCCTTACCGGGATCATTGTTGGCTTTCGATTTTCGGTAGACGCTTCTGAGTTTTTCCATGCGACGGTTGGCCAGGTCTTGATTTTCTTTTGGGTGCTTGTCTGTTTCATTCTCTGGTTAAAACTAACAAGGAATTTCCCAAAAGACGAATAGGAGGTAAAAAAAAATGAAACGAACAAAGAAAGGAGGATTGCTCCTGAGTATGCTGCTGATTTTCGGCATCGTCGTCCCCTTGGTTGGAGCAGACCCTATCCCACAGACACATCTGTTCCTGAGTCTGGATACGAAATGGGAGCATGCCAACCCAGGTGATGTCTTTGCGGTGCGAACGGACGTGAAAAATATCGGGGATACTCCAGCGTTCCTGATACAAGCACAGTTGCAGAATATCCCTGATGATTGGGTTGTCCAGCAATCAAGTTTCCCATGGATTTTGGTGCTAGAGCCAGGGCAGACGAAACCACTGTTCTTCATTGTTGAACGTGGGCAGACAGATGCGACGATATACGCAGAGGCACAGGCGTACAACGCGCCCCTGGTGATCTCGAATCGGATCCCAATCCCTGTCGATATCGCGGTTGTTGTAGCGCTCTGTCTCATCGGCAGTGTCCTGTTCTACCATGAAGCAACAATACGAAAAAAACAACTGAGATAATAACAGATGTTGTCAAAATAATTCATCATATCTCTTCGATTATTTTTTCATCGTTTAAAAGAGAAATGACCAGGTTGGTAACATAGATTGATTCTGACTTTGTTACCTTCATATACCCCGTTAATACATGGATAGACCTCTTTATTACTAATATTTATATATAAAGTGCGTATTGTTATTATTAGATAGTTGAAAAAATAAGGGGAAAACTATGTTTAGAAATACTCTATGGTTGAAGTTATGTATTGTGTCGATGACCGCTTTTCTTGTCATCGCACCAGCAAGTGCATTTACCAACAGCACGAAAACATCTGAACAGTCAGCTCATTCACTGAATCAAACATCGCTCAGCGCTCCTTTACAAGATCCTCCGAGTTCCTTTGACCTGCGAAATGTAGATGGGGTGAACTATGTCTCCTCAGTAAAATCACAAACAGGCGGGACATGTTGGACCCATGGGACGATGGCCGCCCTTGAGGGTAACCTGCTGATGACCGGGAACTGGAATGAGACAGGGCATACCGAAGAGCCGAATCTCGCTGAATATCATCTTGACTGGTGGAACGGATTTAATACCTTCAACAATGATGATTTTCCAGGGAGCGGACTTGAGGTTCACTATGGCGGTGATTACCTCATCGCTTCTGCCTACATCACCCGCGGCGATGGCGCGGTATATTGTGCAGCTGCAAATGATGGAACAGAGGAGGATGCCGCCTGGTACTATACAGCACCATCTCGTTATGATAGTTCATATGAGATCTTTTATCCCAATGACATTGAATGGTTCGTCGCAGGATCAGATCTCAGTAACATCGATACCATCAAGGAGGTACTTATGACAAATGGAGTTATGGGAACCTGTCTTGATTACGAGTCCCAGTTCATCCATAATTACGGGAGTTACTACTCCTTCTATCAACCACCATCGTCCCCGACTGATCCGAACCATGCGGTCGCGATCGTCGGCTGGGATGATGCCAAGATCACCACCGCTCCTCAACCAGGGGCATGGCTCTGTAAGAACAGCTGGGGCTCAGGGTGGGGACCGCAAGGCGGGTACTTCTGGATCTCCTATTATGATAAATGGTGCGGTCAACACCCGGAGATGGGTGCAGTGTCCTTCCAGGATGTGCGACTCAAGCCGTACAACAACACGCATTTCTATGATTATCATGGATGGCGGGATACGCTCACAGATATCTCCGAAGTGTTCAACGCGTTTGTGTCGAACTGGAACGAGACACTCAAAGCAGTAAGCTTCTACACTGCTATCGATAACGTCCAATACGCAGTGAAAGTGTACGATCGTTTCGAAAGCGGTATTCTTTTAAATGAACGCGCCACTTTGTCCGGGACAATCAACTATAGAGGATATCATACCATCTCCCTTACAAATCCTTTAAATATATCTACAGGTGATTATTATTATATCTACGTAAAACTCTTTTCAGGTGGGCAACCTATTGATCGTACCTCAGAAGTCCCAGTATTATTAGGTGGACAATCTCAGGGGACGATTGTAAAATCTGCTGCTCACCAAGGTGAGAGTTACTATCGGAAAGGATCTTCTTGGTTTGACCTCTACGACTATGAATTTAGCGATCCAACATGGGATCATACAGCGAATTTCTGCATTAAAGGATTCACGACTGGTGGCTGGTCACGGTTTTATTCTGATTTGGACTGTGAGGGAAGTCTGAGCTGGACCAAGATAAAACCCGGTGCAAACATTATCGGGAATTTTAGCGTGAAAAACATCGGGGAACCTAATTCTGAACTTGACTGGGACATCATCGAATGGCCAACTTGGGGTAACTGGACATTCCAACCCTCAAGAGGTACTACCCTTACTCCAGAAGATGGATCCATTATAATACAGGTTTCAGTTGTCGCGCCATCGGAAAAAAACATGGCGTTCAATGGAACCGTTAAGGTCGTCAATATGTATAATACAAACGATTATGCAGAGATTCAAGTATTTCTAAAAACACCGATGAACCATTTTACTTTAAAAACCCAGTTGTTGAACCTTCAGAATGAACTTACTCAACATTTCCCTGCGATGAAGTATCTGATGAGAATGTTCTCTTAAACAATTATCCCTTTTTCTTATTTTTTTTCTATTACACAAAAAAGATAAAAAAAAATTAAACTAGAGATTAATATCACTTTTCCTGCATTTATTTTAATAATTATAAATTGATTCGAAAAGCTATAAAAATGTAAAGAATCCAATAGATATAAATCATATTTTTATGGCGGTAAATTGGTGATGGCAGTAGAACTCTTTT
>DAYE01000087.1 GCA_002506745.1 Euryarchaeota archaeon UBA33 | reverse complement strand
TTAACGATTGTTAAGCTTAGTTGATGATTCCCTATGTTTCTACGAATCTTAGGAAAATCAATCCTCAAACGAAAATCCAGAATAGCAATAGCAGTTATATCAGTAATTATTGGATCTGCTATCGCAACAGCACTACTTAGCGTTTCACTTGATGTCAGTGAAAAAGTCGGAATGGAATTCAGAAAATATGGTGCTAACCTCATGGTTGTCCCCAAGTCAGATACCATCCAAGTAGGATTCCCTGGAGTAGANNCGACAAAATGTTGTTCTTGCAGGAACATATTTTGATAAAAATGTTGTAGTCCTGCAGCCCTACTCACCTCATGACAATCCTATGTTCATCACTGGAATACAAAAAATCAGTCCCTGGTGGTCAGTCAACGGTTCTTGGATCACAGATCAAAACGACACATACAGCAGTATGATTGGGACAAAGGTCGCAGAAACCCTCCATCTCAGAATCGGGGATTCTTATACAATCAATTACGACGAATATATCGGAGACGCCATTAACGAAACAAGCCATAATCTGACCGTCGTCGGCATTATCGAAACCGAAGGATATGAGGATAATCAAATTTTTGTTAATTTGCAAGTCGCCCAGGAATTAACCAACAGACCAGGAAAGCTACACACAGTTCAGGTCTCAGCATTATGTAACGCTTGTCCTGTGGAAGCATTCGTAGAAGAAATACAAACTAACATTCCATATGTTGAAGCACGNNATCACCATCGTCGGATTAATCGCATCGGCATTAGGAGTCATGACAACGATGATTACCTCAGTCATCGAACGACAAAAAGAAATCGGACTTATGAAGAGTGTTGGAGCAGAAAACAAAAAAATCATCTCCCTCTTCCTTTCTGAGGCGACAATCATTGGGATTATCGGTGGAATCCTTGGGTATCTCATCGGGATTGTTCTTGCACAATTCATAGGTTTTAGCGTGTTCTCCATGTCGATTACCCCTCGTTTTGAAGTCATCCCTATTTCTATTGGAATATCAGTCGGCGTCGCTTTGTTAGCAAGCATCCTACCGGTACGACGGGCGGTCAGTATCGAACCAGCAATCGTACTTCGAGGTGAATAAAACAATGAACGAAGAAATCATCAGACTTCAAGCAATAAAAAAATATTACGATGAAAGCACCCATGTCCTTGAAGATCTCAACTTAATCATTCACAAAGGTGCCTGGACCTCCATTATGGGTCCCTCGGGATCCGGGAAGACGACACTGTTAAACATCATTGGATGTTTAGATTCAGCAACCGCTGGTTCGGTGTTCATTAATGGGACCGAAATAACCAGATTAAATCAAACACATCTGACACGATTTCGTCGAGAAAACATAGGTCTGATTTTTCAACAATATCATCTAGTACCGTATCTGACCGCGTTGGAGAACGTGATGTTAGCACAATATTACCATGGCGTGGTCGATGAGGGAAAAGCAACAGAGGCCCTCAAGAAAGTAGGATTGGGACATCGGTTGGACCACATTCCTTCTCATCTCTCCGGGGGAGAACAGCAACGAGTCTGTATCGCACGTGCACTCATCAATGAACCAAAAATATTATTGGCTGATGAACCAACAGGAAATCTTGACCAGAAGAACGGTGAAATAGTTTTGGATCTTATCAAACAACTCCACGAAGAGGGTCATACCATTATCCTTGTGACCCATAATCCTGAAATTGCAAAACTTGGACAACGAATCATCACAGTTATCGATGGAAAAATATGTTCTGACTCAACATGTACATCAGAAATTAATGAAACATGAGATAGGTGAAAAATATGAAGAAAGAACTTGTAGTTCTTGGAATTGTAACAGTAGGCGCGATGATATTTCTAGGAGGCTGCACAAGCACAACGCAAAATAATGACAATGCGAATAAAAATACTAATTATAACACAGCACCCCAACAAAATGAAACTGAAGTGAGAATCCCGCTCTCTGATATCGATACGACTGCCACATTTTACTCATATGACTCTAATGGTGTTACCGTCCGATATTTTTCGGTGAAGGATACACAGGGAACTGTCCATGTCGCATTTGATGCTTGTGACGTCTGCTACGAAGCAAAAAAAGGATATAAACAAAATGGCCAAGAGATGCAGTGTTTGAACTGCGGGAAACAATTTGCTATTACCAGTATTGGTACTGAAAATACTGCTGGCGGATGTTGGCCAAGTTATCTCAACATGAAAATCGATGGGAACGATGTGGTCATAAAAATAGCTGATTTGGAAGCAAAAGTCTTTATGTTCTAACAAAAAAATCAGCGATGTTTCTACGCGATATTACAAACCTCAGAACCCTGGTCCGTACAGATTTGAAGCGTACATTCGATGATGTTGTATTTCTTCAANNCCCCATGCCCAGAACACGATAATAATGGATATACCGATGCTGACGATTGGATCAATGAAAATCCAGTTCGTATACATGATAACGAGAGCAGCGATAACAATTCCAACGGAGGATATCGCATCAGCAAACATATGATAAAAAACACCCCGGATATTCAGATTTTTCTTGTGAGATCCTCTTAGGATAAGAATACTTGAGATGTTGACGATTAACCCAATGAATGCAATGAAGAGCATTTCCAAACCAAGGATTTCAACCGGATGTAGTAATCTAAGGATTGCTTCATAGATGATGATCCCGGCGACAGCAAGGAGGAATAATCCGTTGACAAACGCAGCGAGCACCTCTGCGCGGTATAACCCGAACGTTTGGTGATGACACGGGGGTTTCCGAGCGATAAGAATCGCAGCAAGGCCGATAATCAGGGCAAACGCATGAGTGAACATATGTCCTGCATCGCTGAGTAACGCCATGCTGTTGGTCAGATATCCTCCCACGAGTTCAAGGATCATTGCGACAATGGTGATAGAAAGCGATGCCATGAGTTTTTTTTGTTCAACATGTCGATATTCAAAAAGATGCTCTGCCTCTTCATTGTTAGTCGTATCTTTCTTCATAGCTTCGCTTGTCTCTTCCATACTGTTGAAACTCGAATTAAAAGATTTCAACTTTTTTGATTTTTTCCATCCTGATCTTGTATTGGTGTTATCGGTAAGGTGAATCGGAAGGTACTCCCGTGACCCTGTTCACTATCAACCCATATTTTTCCGCCATGGGCGAGCACAACACCACGAGCAATGGTAAACCCAAGATCATCGATACCAGAATCAATTTGATACACGATATCAAAAATCTTCTTCTGTTTGTTCTTTGGTATCCCCTGGCCGAAATCTTGTATTTCAAATAAGACCTCTTCAGGTTCTTTATTCACTTTAACAGAGATTTTCGACCCCTCCGGTGAAACACTAATGGCATTCTGCAGGAGGTTGACAAGCACTTGTTTGATGCGTTCCTGATCGATATTCAGTTCTGGGATTTCTTCCTCTATTTCTTTAATGATTTTTATTTGCTTGAAATCTGCAGCGGATTGTATTGTCCCTGTCGCGTTCTGGATTAATCGTCCAATATCTGTTTTCTCCGGGATGAATTTCATGGTACCCGACTCAAGTCGGGAGACATCAAGAGTATCCTGGATAAGTTGATCCAACCGATCTGTGTTTGTTAAAATCACATCGAGACCCTTTCTTTGCTCTTCGGTGATGGGACCAAGGCTTTTCATAAGAATTATCTCGACATACCCTTTAATGGTCGCCATTGACGTTCGTAGTTCATGTGAGGTGACATTCAGGAAATTCGATTTGATATGATCAAGTTTTTTCAGCCGAGCGTTCTGCTGCTCAATCTTTTTCTGTGCTTTCTGAATTTTCTCAAGCTGGATATGAAGTTCACCGATGGCGCGTTTATATTCATTGTTTCTCTTTTTTAATACCAGGTTTTCTTTTGAAAGATCAACAGTGCGTTCTTGGACATTTTTTCCTAACCAATAGTGGGCTTTATGGAGTTCTTCTTCAATTTTTTTCCGTCCTGTGACATCCTCCATAGTAGAAAAGACGGAGAGCATGCCACCAGTCTCATTAAAACTAAGGAAATCATGAATGAGGAACACGCGTGGTTCACCGTTTTTTGTGATAAAGGTTCGCTCATGACCATCAGTATAGGCTTTTTTACTATTGATTTTTTCCTTAAAAGATGATTTTGCAATCTCTTGTTCATCTCCATGGATATAATCAAAAATAGGGTTTCCAATGACCTCTTCTTTCGTATACCCAAACAATTTGCACCATTTTTCGTTCACATCGGTAATCGTCCCCGCTGGTGATAACGTATGGTAAGGAATCGGTGCTTTTTCATAGAGTTGTTTGAATTTTTCTTCAGATGTTCGTAACGCTTTTTCCATCTGTTTATTCTGTGAGTTGTCTTTTACAATTCCAATCGAACCGATGACGTTACCGATGTGGTCTTTTAGTACACTAAGGGAGATATCGACATCGATCAGTTCGTTGTCGTTGCGTATCATTTTTGTCTCCATATGATACTGGATGCCTTTCTGCCTGATGTTTTCTGATCGTATTTTCTTCCATTCTTCTTGCGGGTAGAGATATTTGACTGGTCTCATTATGAGATCTTCTCTGCTCATCCTCAGGAGTTTTTCTGTGTATTTATTCCAGTGGACTATCCGTTCGTTCTCATCAGTCAGCATGATGGCGAGAGCGGAATTATCAAAAATGATCCGATATTTTTGGATAGGGTCGCCAAGATCAATGGTTTCGATATCCTCATCCTTCCGATGTCGTAAAATAGTGAAAATCGAGTCAATGGGTTCTTCTTCTAGTTCCTTTGGTATGACGATTGTATGTTTTCCAGGAGAATGAGCATGTAATTTTCCGAGTCGTTCCTCTTGTCGTAATGTTTTTATGATTTCAGGGTCTTCGTTTTTCATATTCTTCCTCTTGGAGTAACTACTCTTCGTGTTTTTTATTCTGAATCTGTTGTCGACTGATTACTATCAGTGAATGAGTACGTAATACTCATCGAGATCCCATCCGTATTGTTATGAAAAAGTAAACATTTTTAGGTATAAAACTATTTGGTTGGAATATTTTCTTTCTATGAACGTTTGAGACGTCATACTAGTACACAGCATCTAGGATTAAGAAAACCAGGGTGTTTTTTATATATGAAAAAATATATTTATTATCAAAAGAACTAAATAATTATGAAGTTCCTGAAAGGATTCTTGAAACTCCTCATTGTAAGTATCACAATCATTGCCATTTTCTTACCCGTTCCAGTGGTCGTCCATGAAGGAGCACACTACATCCTGTTCAGCCTGGAAGGAATACCAGTAACATCATTCCATGTGTTAGATTCTGACTCCCTGCAGAACGGTCGCTATGGATTTGTGACCACTACGAAAGAATCACGATATGAAGCCCTCGTCCAAGAAGGAGTCACAAACATCTTTGCATATCTCTTTTTAGCAACGACTCTCCTGTTCTGCCTCTTGGCGCCACTCAAACCATTCACGGTACGCCAATTGGGATCAATGGGATTAAAAAGGAACTCTCATCAATTTTGTGTTCCAAGTATTTAACACGACACATACCCTGTTTATTTCACAACCAAGATCATTTTAGATACTCTAAAAGATTCGTTTCCCCAATTATCAATTGAGGGAATGCTACCAGGAGTTGCTTTGCTATTTCAGATAAAATACTCTTAACACCGACCGTCTTTTCAACATCGCTGCCTGGATAGATCCGTACAACCACACCATCATCCCTGTGACCAATCAATGTAAAAAAACTTCTTTTCACACCACCTTCGATAGTTAACGATTCTATGAGTATGGCCGTCTTATCACGACTCATATAACTCGTATCAGTCTTAAGGAGTCCACTCTCGTTACGGATAAATACCACCTTCACAGTATTGAAGATATCTTCAATACGTACGGTACCAGTAAGAACAACATGAGGCATCTGTTACACCAGAATAATTATGTTTCACAACGTTATAAATCTTTTACTAACCCATGTAATAGCACAAAACATGAGGTAAAAACACACAGAAGTCATAATTGGTTTTGGATTCCCCCATAGGTATATTTTAATAACAATACTCTTTCTTACTACCGTAGTATGCGACCCTTGAAAAAAACACCCTCTGCAACTCCTCCATTGTTTCATTATAACGAGCTAACCATTGAACTACATCCTGAGGTGTACGACCCTGCTGAGGATTCCTTCTGGCTGCTCGAAAACATCATCATTGATCCAAAAGATTCGATATTAGAACTTGGTACTGGATGCGGCCTTATTGCTTTGGCATGTGCTCATCATGGCGCCCAGGTGGTCTGTACAGACATCAACCCATACGCAATTCAACTCACCCGTCATAACATCGAACGAAACCGACTTCTTCTCAAAGGCGATATTGAAATACGACAAGGCAACCTCTTTTCAGTGCTGAAAAACAATGAACGTTTCACAGTAATTCTTTTTAATCCACCGTACCTTCCTACGAAAAAAAACGAGAAAATCAATGAATGGTTCGATACAGCAACAGACGGAGGACCGACTGGTCTGAAAGTCACTAAGAAATTTCTCCAGGGACTTCACAAACATCTTGAACCCAAAGGATGTGCATATTTTATCTTTAGTTCCTTATCGAATCGATCAACACTAGAGCACTATCTGAAAAATGAACGATTATCAGCCCATATTATCGCCTCCCATCGATATAACGGAGAGGACCTTGATGTCTACCGCGTCTCTCCGACAGCTTAAAATCAGCAAAAAGAGTTACGCTATCGTAACAAGGCAGGCTCCTCATGACCGATGACTACTACCCCTGGGGCGGTGAATTCACCGCATGTGAACCACAAGGATGCGTCGCTGTCGCGCTGCTTAACATACAATACAACCCTCCTAAGAGTGTCGCAATCTATGGGTCATTAAAAACAGAGAACATAGGGATAGAAAAAATCATAGCAAACACAATCTCAAACCCCTGGGTCCGTTTTCTTGTTCTCTGCGGGGATGATATCAGGGGACACCGTTCAGGGTCCTCCTTGATCGCGTTACATAAAAACGGGATAGACCACAACCATCGAATCATCCATGCTCCTGGAGCAATCCCTTATATCGAAAACTTAAAGGAAGAGGCAATAAAAAGATTTCAAGCACAACTAAACGTGATCGATTTAATCGGGGAAAAACAAAAAGAAAAAATCGATGCAGTCATCGCTGAATGCATACGCAAAACCCCACCAGTTTTTGGAGAACCATACATCGCGATACGATTGAAACCGCAGGCCACCGTTAACCTCACGGACAATCGCGCGTTACATTCAAGGATTCTCATCGATTATTTAGGAAAAATAAAAAAAAGAGGCGCATAAATGTTTTCGTTTACCAAAGAACAAAAGGTATTCGACATCTCAGGAATATCCATCGGTGGACAGCCAGGAATGTATCCAACAGTTCTTTTCGGTGGACTGTTCTTCAAAGGGGAACCAGATTTTGACGATGCAAAACGACACCTTCAAACACTCTATGATCTCAGCAAGCAAACCGGTGTTCCCGTTATCCCTGATTTTTTCATTAAAAAAGTCGACTATATCGAGCCGATTCTCTCATTTATAGAAAAAGTAATCCCCAAGAAACACCCCTTCTCCATTGATATCATCGAACCCTCACTAAAGATAGAGACATTGGAACAGCTTGCCAGCAGAAAACTACTCCCACGGACAATTTACAACTCCATACATATCGGGATGACAAAGGAGGAGAACGAAGCATTAGGAACATATACCCCTGAAGCAGCAATCATTGTCGCATTTAATCCAAAAGATAGATCCCCCGATGGAAAAATCGAGGTGTTGGAGAATGGTGCGCATCTTATGGAAGCGGGTCTTCTTGAAACAGCTCGGCATATAGGAATTGAAAAACTCCTAATCGATACTGCTGCTCTCTCCCCTGGCGAGAACAGTGGTGCTGCTATCGCTGCTCTCCCAGTGATTAAGGAAGAATATGGTCTCCCAACTGGGTGTGCGATTCATAACGTAGTTGAGAAATCACGATGGTTAAACGATTTTCCCTTCGCAAAAAAAACAGTGGATGTCTGTTCCAATAATACCATCCCTCTCTTTGGAGGCGACTATGCGCTGTTCGGTCCAATAGAAAACGCAGAACTTGTTGTTCCCCTTATAGCATGGCAGGATATCCTTGTCTCCGAGTACACCGAGAATTATTTCGGAATCAACCCTACCGCATCACATCCCCGGAGGAAACTGCTGAAATGACGCAGAAGATACACACCAGCGTCATCGGATCCTATCCAATCTCCATAAATACCCAGGACATGATGAACGATTATTTTGCTGAACAGCAGATGTCCTGGACGCAGTATATTGAACAAGCAGTCCATGACATGACAACGGCAGGCATCGATTATGTGTCAGATGGCCAGACCCGGGATCCGTTCATCCAGTTATTCACAAGAAAATTGAAAGGATGTAGGATCAGAGAAAGAACAGAGATCATCGGACGCATCGAATATCATACTCCTATCACCGTACCAGATCAAATCTATGCGAAACGCCTCCTCCCCAGACATGTCAGGCTCATCGGAGTACTCACAGGCCCGTATACCCTTACGAAATCCTGTGTTGATTCGTTCTATCATGATGAAAAAGAATTAGCCTTTGATTTTGCTAAGGCACTTCGAAAAGAATTAGAGATTCTCTTAAAACACGTTGATTTCATCAGCATCGATGAACCAGTCTTTTCCAATGAAATACCAGAGTACGCATATGAGCTCATCAAGATGATAACCAATGGGTTATCTCACCCGACGCGCCTGCATGTCTGCGGCGACGTATCTCGGATTATTCCTCAGCTCATCGACATGCCCGTTGACATCCTCTCCCATGAGTTCAAAGCCACCCCTCATCTGTTCGATGTTTTCCGAGAATACCCCGATAGGAAAAAAATATGCGTGGGAGCGGTTCGATCTGATGACGTTACCATTGAATCTGTTGAAGAAATTGTAACCCATGTCAAAAAAGCAATCGCAATCTTTGATGGAAATGTTGTTCAAATCGCGCCTGATTGTGGACAGCGGCTGCTCCCGCGAGACATCGCGTTCCAAAAATTAAAAAACCTTGCAGCTGCAGGAGAGGTTCTCAATGGTGGATAGAGAAATTCCTTTAATTAAAGCAAAAAAAACAATAGAAAAAGACGTCATCCTGGACCCTCAGGGTTTTTTTATCATCGAAGTCGATAACAAAAGCATCCGCGTCGAGTACTATTCCAATGTGTATAAAAACAAACAAATTGTCTCAGGTGTTCTTCAGAAGGCTTTTACAGGAATCAAGGCTGATGCGTTGTCAGATACGATAGCCGTTCATGTTCCCAGCCTGCGCCCAGAGCATTACCTGTACCTTGGTCGTGAGTTGCAAAAGGCACAGCTCGCGTTTGAACAACAAAAGAAGTATATCCAGGGTGGATGCTAGCCTCTGATGAAACGTTCCTCATAACGAACGATATGCTTTTTCCGCTGGATTAATAAAGCTTTTCTCTTCAGCGCTGCCATGTCTCGTTTATCGATTTTCGGTTTTGTATGAAAATATTGCTTATCACGGGGCTGTTGGTAATGCGGCCGCATAATGCAACATCCTCCTTGATATCTCATAACGAAGAAGGTTTATATTAGGGTAACGAGGAAAAAGAGAGGCTTATTTGCGTTTCTCGACTGAACCATTCTGCATGACATGGAACTCTGTTTTACCGTTGCACCATTTTTTCGTGACATTTTTCAGAGTGATCGAATCCCCGATATGACAAGTTTGGATGTCTTTGACATTCCCATCCCAGAGGATCAGTTCTTTTTTTATGTTGTGTTCCTTCATCGTAATTGTCGTGATAAAACCGAACTCGCCATCATCTTTGAAGAACGCCTTGGTTGGTTCTTTGAGTACTAAAACACCAGAGATTTCATCACAAAGATTCTTTCGTTGTTGCGACTGTGATGACGCATCTGTCGGTTCAACTTTAAGAAGTCCCCAACGACCAAGATGAATTTCCATACCACCGGTGTACCCTGTCTTGGTGTACCCATTGATGATCTTAATCAAGGTCCCCTGCTTGATCTCCTTGTTTTTTATTGAGTTGGTATCCCCGTTCCAAAGGACAAGCTGACAGGTTCCCGTTTCATCCGTTATCTCTAGGTTGATGACTTTTCCGGGGGAACCATTTTTCCTTTTAAATGTCTTTGAATCCGAGAAACTCATGACTCTGCCGACAACGGTATAATCCCCATTCGGAGCTAGTTCAGCGATTTTTGTAATGCTATGGGTGTTCCTGCCGAGCTGATCAACAAGTAAGTACGCGATGGTGTCCTTATCAATAAGTTCGTCATAGAACTTATATTGTCTGTTGATTTCTTTTTCAAATTCCTTTTTTGGTTTGATGTCAGCGATTAATTCAAGAAGCTCTGTTTTTGTCTTATGCATCCGCAGCGTAACACGGTATGCCGTGTTCTTACTTATAGTCTGCTATACATCCAATAAAAAAAATAAAAAGAAGGCGTGGTAGTTGGGATTGCAAGGCGGTAGAGATATGATACAAATAATCCTGCGATGTTAGGTTGAATGGATTGATTTCTGACTGTTTTTCCAAGGAAGTGTGGTTTGTTTATAATATGGTGTTTTCTTTTTCTTATCATTCTTACGATACCCTTGTTTGTACTCTCCATTCCCTCCATATTCCTTATAGTGGTATTGCTTCATTTTTTTACCTCTCTTCCCGCTCTTCTCAGAGCGGAACGCATGATGATTTCTGTCACTTATGATATATATAGTTGCTCTGTCAAAATGTCAAAACGTAAAAAAATAAACTGATTCGCAACAGAGGAAACAATATATATAATATCCTTGACATAATGGTTTATAGGGATACTGTTATGAAGAATAAGAAATTCGTTGGTGGAGTGATGTTATGTATTCTTTTCTTTTCATTATTACTCGCTGGCTGTGTGACGCCAAAACAGTATATGGTTCCGATGCGAGATAATGTTCACCTTGCTACTGATGTCTATATAAAAACACAGAGTCAGGAGCATGGCGCAATTCTAATCAGAACACCGTATAATAAAGACGCACTGGTTCTTCTTGGGATGAACTGGGCGCAGAGCGGTTGGCCTACCGTAGTCCAGGATATGCGGGGAAGGTTTGCATCAGAAGGGAACGATACTGTGTTTAAAAGCGATCATACCGATGGTCCTGATACCCTTGCTTGGTTGGCAGATCAAACATGGTCAAATGGGAAGGTTGCGACCTTTGGTGGGTCTGCATTAGGAATCACTCAATACATGACCGCAGGAGCAAATCCCTCACAGCTTGCATGCCAATACATCCAGGTCGCCACACCCGATATGTACAAACATGCGATGTACCCTGGTGGAGAATTCAGAAAGAACCTTGTCGAGGAGTGGCTAAAAGCTCAAGGGAGCACCGACATCCTTCCTGAGTTGTGGGCTCATGAGAACTACACGATGGACTATTGGACGAATGTCTCATTGGAGGATAAATGGGATCAAGTCAATGTACCAGCGATCCATATCGGNNCAAGGAAAATCCAAGTTGATCATCGGACCTTGGACCCATGGGGGCGCAGGAATCACGACACAAGGGGAACTGACCTATCCAACAAACTCCATTGATAATTTCTCCCAAGCCTTATTCTGGCAAATGGTCAACGAATACACCATGAACGGTCCAACTGATTATGACTCCTGGCCAGCAGTTACCTATTATGTCATGGGTGATGTCAATGACTCCAATGCCTCTGGGAATGAATGGCGGTATGCTGATGACTGGCCGATTCCTTTCATTGAGCGTGCGTGGTACCTGCAGACTGACGGCAGCTTACAAACCATCATTCCTACAAATGAGCAACAGTTCAATTACCTCTATGACCCCTCCAACCCGGTTCCTACGATCGGTGGAGGGAATCTCAACATCCCTGCGGGTCCATTTGATCAGCGACCTGTGGAAAACCGCTCTGATGTGCTGATCTTTACTAGTCCGGTGCTAGAACAACCCTATGAAGCAAGTGGAGCGATAAAAGCACGGTTGTTTCTCTCTTCTGATTGTCCAGACACAGATTTTACGGTCAAACTCACCGATGTCTACCCTGATGGACGCTCGATGTTGATAACGGATGGGATCCTTCGGATGCGCAATCGAAACGGCTTTGACCATTGGGAACTGATGCAACCAGGCACCATCTACCAGGTGGATGTCGACCTCTGGAGCACATCGTATGTCTGGAACACGGGTCATCATATTCGAATCGCTATCTCCTCCTCCAACTACCCTCGATGTCTCAACAATCCGAATACCGCGGACGGAATCTACAAAAACACCACCTCTGCCATCGCACAGAACTCCCTCTATGTCGATGCGGTTCACTGCTCCTGTCTCCTTCTCCCTGAAATCCCGCTCAACACGACCAGTACTCAACAGAGCTGGGTTCCCTCTGTTCAGACTCCTCTTTCCGATGCGGGTCATCCCCTGTTGCAGCTCCCTGAACGACTCCAAAACATCCTACATCGCTCCCCTGTCTATACTCGACTCTTTGAATACCGCTCATTCATGATGAAATAATAACGACGAATATTTCCTGTTTTCTCCCGAGAATCACCTTTAGATAGCATTCCTTCATAAACTATATATATCATATAAGTTCACTTTTATATTAAAGACATGGGAGTTAATTAAACAAATGGCGACAAAAAAAACGATCCTTTCAATAATCCTAGTAGTGCTATTTCTCATAAATATTATAGCTGCTGCACTCATTTTTGTAGACATACAGGTTTTAGCATTTCCGAAGACAACACTCCGAGTTGATGTGATCGAGATAAACACCGATGAAATAATCATCCATCATGATATCCAATTATATAATCCGAATTCTTTTGAGATGATCCTGAGAGACTTTCAAATCGTTGCGACGACAACAGATGGAAAAGAAGTGACAAATTTAACGATTGACGGGGGCTCTGTACCAGGGCAGTCCAATCGGAGTTACGCGGCAAACGACCGAATCGTCATGAAAGGCAATCTCTCTGGACTCCTCAGCAGTAAAATCACAGGGGTTGTTGGTTTTAATATCTTTGGAATCATTACAAAAACAATACCACTAGAGGTAACGGTTCTCACCTCCCTAAAGGAAGCACTGAACAAGATAGCAATACCTGGTATAACGATACGTGCTGAATTCGGAGATATCACAAGACATGCTATAAACCTCACCACCGAAATGGAGGTATCAAACCAGAACTCCTTCGGGATGTTCATTCAGAATTTTATACTGAATATCACCACTGAAACAGGAAGCAACGTGGGCAATTTCATTATCCCTGGTGCCTCCATCCCTGCAAAAAGCATCATTACCATCCAAGGATCTGGCTCTGTTGTCATTGAAGCACTGAATGCAAAAAAACTCTCTATCGCTCTTCATGCTGACGCAGGGGCAAACATCGCAGGTATCAATAAATCACTACCCCTTTCAGCTCAAATAGAGATCACCATCCCAAATCTCGAAGAATTCGTTCCACAGGATAAACCCCTGGAACTCTCACTGGATATCGATCTTTCACGTGCACGAGGCGGACTGAAAGGTAATATGACCCTTGAAGTCATGAACCCAACAAAAATACCATTCGTCGCAACAGATCTTGTGGTTATGTACTACGGGGTTAAGAATAACCAAAAATACTTAGTAGCAGAAGGACCTTTCGGATCTGGTGAACTTGTCCCTGGAAGCACCACGTATTTTCATGGAGATATGATACTGTATTACTCGAAACTTCTTAATTTTTCAGGTAAAGGATTCCTACCAGATGCGGTTTTTGCGCAACTTCGCGCAAAAATTTCTCTTCCCGGTGTCAATATTTATATCCCTGTTGCCATTGGATCCTATATCGATTTACACCTGCTTCGTCCAAACAAATAACCACTCTCTATGAAATGGAGAAAAAAACAGAATAAACATAAATATAATTTCTTCATTTTTATATAATAATTACTCGATAGAAAACTACAAATATATCGTCATAAATAGCAATACCATAGAAGATACGAGGGAGCCATGGTTGACGTAAAAAAAACACTGCGCAAGCAAGTAAACAAAAACAGGAAAAAATTTCTTACAATAAGCATACTGTTCATTCTCATTTCCAGCGCTTTTCCCTTGATGAGCCTCGCAAAAATCCCTACAAGAGATTCTCATCTAACCATTGACTCAAAAAAAACAAATACAGAACGGGTACAATCAAACAGTTATGTTGAAACAACCACTTCTGTACTGCCCTGGTGGAACACCAACTGGCATTACCGGAAAGTCTACAATATCACTGGAGTAGGCAACATTTCTCTCCCAATGAATTTTACATCACTTCTCAAATCATTGCACGTTATGGGTAAAACATTTGAGAACTCCACCATCACCATAGTACGATATTATACGAACGGAACAATGATTGTCATCAACAAAACCTGGTTCAATGAAAGTACCATCTTTCACAATATTACAAACGCTAACGGCACCCTCTCATGGAGCGTATCTGGGACAGCCTCATACGGTGTCTATTTTGACGTCAAAGAGAATAGAGGTACCCGTAGTANNCTATATTTACCGAACCATTTGAAACATATTACCCGGTGAACGAAACGTTGCTAATTAAAATGTACACGACCGCCCTAGCAAAAAATGTGACCGCTAACTTCTCCTTGAAAGGTCATCTTGAATTTAACATGTCATTGACCACGTTCGATAATCTTAACTGGTCAAAAAATATTACAAAAAAACTTTCAAAAATCGGTGATTGGACAATAAGTGTCGTTGGATACGATGATGCCGGGTATCACACTCCCCCGCTCATTGCTGATTTTTATGTTGGCAAACCTGAACTTGTCGTCTCCGGTCTCATCGCACCTGATGTTGGTTATGTGGGATATAATATCACGATCGTAACAAACATACGTGCGTTTAACACCTCGGTTGAGCATGTGAACATCACGCTTCAGATTGATAACGTCAATAAATCAATTCAAGAAGTTCCTAAAATTAAAAAAGATGAGAATAAAACAGTTCAATTCTCTTGGCGTCCCCTATCGAAAGGAAAACATACCATCACAGTCAGAATTTACTATAATGATTCAAACCTTTCAAATAATCGAAAATCGAAAAATGTAACCATAGAAGAAGTACCTGATCTTGCTGTCATTGCCATCACCGTGGCACCAACCGCAGTCAACGAGGGAAACCCTGTTGAGATTACCGCATCCATTAGAAACAATAGAGGTGGAAACGCCACCAACTATGAAATCGTCCTCTATTGTGAACAAAATCAAAAAAACCAAACCATGAATTACAATCAGATCAAAAACTCCACAACCTTCAGCCTTAACAAAAACATGTCAAAAAATGTAACGCTCATCTGGTCACAGACGCGCTATGGAAATCCAGGCTTTAAAGGAGAATGGGCGATTGGAATTGAAATCCGTAACACAACCCAGACACCAGATATAAACGATACAAATAACAAAAAGGCACTATTTAATGTCCTCCGAGTCATCGCAGCAGAGCGAAACCCACCTGTTCTTTCAAACCTAGAGTATCTCTCCTCCATCGAACAAGGAGATCAGCTTCTCATCGGAGTCAAAGCAACCGATGCATCAGGGATAGACACCGTCATTATCAGTATTAAAACCCCCAACAAAACCTATAAAAACGCAACCATGACCGCAGAAGAAAACAATCGATATGAATATCTCTTTACCACCGTACAACTCGGCAGACATAACTTCACCATCAAAGCAACAGACCTCTCACCAAATAAAAATCAGTCGATAATCACAGGATATTTTCTAGTCACAGAAGACCAAACGCCACCATCCATTACCTATTTTGGTGTCAATCCCTCAGTCCAGTTATCGAACCACCCCGTGGAAATCCGCTGCATCGCCACAGATTATTCAGGGATACGATCCGCTGTAGTAACAATACGATTCCCAGACAACCAAGTTGAGACACATACCATGAGCATTCCACTAGCAGACACGAAATACATCTACACCAAAACATACGAAACCACCGGAAAATATGTTTTTTCAATCACGGTGACAGATACCTTAGAAAACCAAGAAACTACTACGGAAAAAACATTTTGGATCACTGATACTCTCAATGATACCGATAATGATGGGATGCCAGACGACTGGGAGGAACGCTACGGATTGAACCCGTATGATTCCAACGATGCTTCACAGGACCAAGACAATGACGGTATCACAAACCTAGAAGAATATCAGCAAGGCACAAACCCATTAAAGAAGATCTCTTCCTCTTCTGAGTTCTTTGAACGACTTCAGGAGAACTTGGCGTATCTTACAGCGTCTCTTATCGTCTTAATCATCATAATACTGCTTGCCTGGTATGGAATACGGAGACGGACCCAATGACCATCATCACCCGCAGGACAGTCCCGTTTATCGCAATTATTTTCTTCGCTTTCCTGGTTTTCATCTTTTCCCTCTGGGATATCCTTAATCACGAACAATGGCTCGAACGTATTATCGCCCTGTACGGGATTCTCATTCTCCTGACCTTTTTATTCCTAGTCTCCCGAGAAAAAAAGAAACCGGTTATCCAAAAATCCGTTGATACCTTCGAAAAATCCCTCGAAGGAAAACTACAGCATTTCAAATGCCCCTCATGTGGTGGAATCTTTGCTATCAAAAAATCAAATCAAAACAACAAAGAACCCTTCACATTAACATGCCCTGATTGCGGGATGACCGGGTCAATCCCGTCAAAACCAACGCAGATACACGAGGAAATCCCTGACAAGAAATCGGTTCATAAAAATTTTCAATGTCAAAACTGTGGGGAATGGGTCATGGTCTGGGCTGAAGGGAAGGATATGATCCAAGACCAAAATGTTCATGTGCATTCCTGCCCGTATTGTGGAGCAAAACAAGACCTCCATCCCGCTTAGATATGATGACGTATTTTTACTGCTTCCCCATGCATCGATTCTGTCATTTCTTTCCCGTTCATAAGTGCCACACCAACACCAATAAGCCGATCCTTTTTCCTAACGAGGACTTCATCGCCAATCCGTATTGATTCATCTGCATCGACTATCCCTGGAGCAAAAACCGATCCTTTCAATGTGAAATCATCAGAGATCTCTACCCAATACTGTTCTTTTTCTCCCAGCCGGTTCGCGCCATCCATAGTTAAGGAAAGAAGTCCTCTTTCCTCTGTCAACATCCCCAGCTGTGTGGGTCCATCCATGATTTTCTGATAGGGGTATTTCCCACTGATCGTGCAATCTTTCATTAAATGCTTCGCAAGAACAGGGCCAAATTGATAGCACGCAAGAGACGTTATATTTTCATACGCCCGTCTTTGTGCCTTGACACGTTCATAACGCGATGTTAGTTCTTGTAACACGCTCGATAATTCTTTAAGGGATTCAGGTGATGTAGGTGAATCCATACAGGTTATCTGTGGATTTATTAAAACATCACTTACAAATGTCTGCATCCCTGGAGGAATATGCATAACTATAGCATCATACGTGTTTTTCTGCAGGTATCTTTGGAGGAGTGTTCGTATCATTTTCTTTTCGTCTTCATCCCAGTGACCAGTCACCGCAATATCATAGTTTGACGCAGGGTAGGTAAGTTCAAGTTCTCGTGGGACAAGGCCAATTGGTGAGGTCAGGATGACTTCATGGACCGCAAAGGGATTTGAAAGATTTATGAAACATTCTTTGAAGAGCTTATGTGATTTGGAAAACGAATACGGTTTTTTCGCTGAACAGGGTAGCAGGAGTAATATTTTCGTACTCGTTGGTTTTTCAAACCGCTGGATGACTCGATCTTGGAATCGTCTGATTTCAGGCCGTATCAGAGAATCTTTGGTGGTCGCAATCAATGGTTGTTTCCGAACCATCGGGGTTCGTTCTTCTAAAAAATCATACTGATTCAGATCAAGGATATGGAGCAGGGCAGCAAGATGCGGGCTGGTGCGTACACGCGTCTCAACAAGCTCTCGTAACGAACCTGAGGAAATCGCGTTCCTCACCAATTTGATCTCAGAGGACAGCATGGTATAATTATGGAGCAAGATTTCTTCATACCCCATGGATGACACATCGTTGATTGTTACACAGGCTGGACAGCTGCAGGGAATCTCTGGAAGCTGGTTTTTTCTGTAAAAACCCGTTGGGAAGAGGAACGTCTCATTTCGTGCCGCCATGATTGCGGAAAATGAATCAAAAAAATCGACGCCCATGTAACTCAGCAGGGCAATACTTGTCGGGTGACCAACACAGGGAAGATAGATTGGTTTGGTATATCCTATCTTTTGCCGTAACACTGTGAAAAAATCAATGAAATATGATTGTTGAGAAAACAATTGAGTCGCATTGGAGACAATAAAAAGGATCGCATCATCCTGTTTGTCCTGGTCTGGTATCAGCTCTTTTTTTGCAGGGATGACACAACACTCGGTGTTTTTATTCTGTGGTTGGGCACTTAGGTGTAATTCAGTGGTGATGTCTTTTGGATAGATGAGGTAGTTTTCGAAACAGAGGTTTTTGTCTTTCTTGTTTTTTGTTGTTGAAAAGATGCTCTCTCCTATCTGTACCGTAGGTTTCTTAGTTTTTAGAGTCTTATTTGTCAAAAAGATATCAGCGAAGTCTGGTGCTTTGCATCGGGTTGTCTGAAGGAAAAGGATGTTTGGGGTTACGATAGTCTCGTTATTTTGTGTAAAGTGTCCGATACGTGCAGGTCCATCTCTGATTTTAACTTGAAAATCCATTGGTCACTGATAATGCGTTCTCTTTAAGAACATTTAGTTTTCTCTTTAATGTCGGAAGTATCTCTGACCCGTGAACACCATTCCTATCCCATGTTCGTTTGCCGCCTGAATCACTTCAGCATCCCGGATAGATCCCCCGGGTTGAATGATTGCTTTTACCCCTGCGTTCACCGCGACATCCACCGCGTCCCTGAAGGGAAAGAACGCATCACTGGCCATGATTGATCCTTTGATGTTGTCTTTGCCTTTGTGGGTGGCAATCCAGGCCGCGTCAACACGGGATGTCTGTCCTCCTCCGATACCAACTGTCCGTGTGCCCTTGACAAACACCACGGAGTTCGATTTGATGTGTTTGACGCATCGTACTGCAAAATCCATAGAAACAAGGTCTTCACTTGTTGGTGTGGTGGTTGTGACGACCTTCCAGGTGTTCTGGTCGGCGAACCATACGTCTCTTTCCTGTATGAGAAATCCTCCGACGACACTGCGGATATCCAGACCTTTCCGCTTGTGTTCATTTTCCAACCCCTGAAGCTTCAATAGTCTAAGGTTTTTCTTTTCATGGAACAACATTTGAGTCTCTTCTGCAAAACTTGGTGCGACAATCACTTCAAGGTAATACTTTGAAAGCTCCTGTGCAACATCTTTTTGTAGATCCCCGTTAAACGCGACGATACCACCATAAGGAGAATAGATATCGGTTGCGTACGCATCATGCCAGGCTTGAAGCAATGTTGGTGCAGTCGCAATCCCACATGGGGTCGCATGTTTGATGATCACGCAAGAAGGTTTTCTGAATTCCTTGATACATTCAATCGCGCAGTTCGCATCAAGGATGTTGTTAAATGAGAGTTCTTTACCTTGCAGCTGTTCTGCAGTGGCTATGCAGGGTTCTTCAGTTGGAGGAAGGCTTTGATAAAACGCGCCTTTCTGATGCGGGTTTTCCCCATAGCGCATCTCCTGGATTTTTCGCATAGTGACTGAAAAATCCTGTGGTAAAAGCTCCTCAGTCCATCGATTTCTCAGATACTGTGCGATCATCGCATCATACTGGGCGGTATGTGCATATGCTTGAACGGCTAACGCTTCACGATGATTCCGTGATACACCTTTTTTTGTTTGTAAGGCGGTGAGAATCTCTGGATATTGATTTGGGCTGGTGACTACGATAACATCATTGTAGTTCTTCGCAGCTGCCCGAATGAGCGTAGGTCCACCGATATCGATGTTTTCAATGACCTCCTCGATGCTGATTTTAGGTTTTTGTATGGTCATCTCAAAAGGATAGAGATTACACACGACAACATCAATCCAATCGATATGATGATCTTTGAGGGTTTTTTGGTGCTCTTTGTTATCGCGTCGAGCAAGGATCCCAGCATGAATAATCGGATGAAGGGTTTTGACTCTCCCATCAAGCATCTCAGGAAACCCAGTCACAGCAGACACCTCTGTAAACGCGATACCAGCCTTATCTAAAACAGCGGCGGTGCCACCGGTCGATAGAATACGGATCCCCAGCTTTGTGAGCCCCTTCGAAAAATCAACAATACCTTCCTTATCGTAGACACTTATCAGAGCAGTTCGGTATTCCATTACTCTTACCCAAGGAACATATGTCCGATGCCCATAAACATTTGGGTCAACCCAGTAGTTCCGAAGGTAGGATAGGAAGAGCATAGAACTGGACGAAATGAGCAGTTGTAGTCATTCTAATGAGACTCATATGGAGTAAAATAATGATTTTACAGGGTAAAAACAGGTTAAAAAATCAAAAAACAGAGGATAGAAATCTACTTTACACTAATTCAAAAGTATAAAAACAAGTTGGAGGACATATTTGTTATCCTCCTGGATCAATCGTATAGAGCACAGTTCCAAAATATTTCGATGTAATCAGATGATCTTCTTTTACGACTCCAAACAATGCAAGCCAAATTAAAATGTCAGCAAGTATCCAAAGATTATAGAGCAATACTGAGAACATGAAATAAAACAATCTGATGAGATAATTTTTTGAGGTTGTCTTGGGAAGATAGGAGTGCTTCTTTACGCGGTAGCTGGTTTCGATTCCCCAACGTTTCCCGTAAAGAAGGAATAATCGTTCTGTTAGGCTGACATCGTTTTCTTCAAACGTTTCGTTTGTGGCAAACGCTCGTTTCACGATCTCTCCGTTGTTATCTTCCTCTTCAACAATTACCAGATTGAATGTGACGTCTTTCATCTCAAAATCTGTAATAATTGAAGGTGCAGATGTGATTTTTAAAATATCCCTGACCGTTGAATATTGAGAACATGGCATGAGATATTTCAGATGGAGATTGTTGAAAATTTTAATCGTATATGAGTCACAATATCCTCGGTCAACATAGACTCTTCGTATCTTGATCCGTTCAAGAACATACCCTAAGAGTTTTCTCAGGATTTCTTCTTTCCTATCGAAAGGTCCGACAGGCAAAGCGAGGAGTGTAAATCGTTTCCCAGATTCAACGATATTGATGGTTGCGAACTTGTAGCATTTTGAAGTTCCACGTTCTGGTTCTTTCCCGACAACCATCGGCGCACCACGATCGCCATAGAAATACCACTCTGTAAAATCTATTGCGACATCATAGTGTTTTTTGATATCAAACAGGTTGATCTTCCTGGCCATCTCCCATACGATCTCAAACAAGGTGGAGAACATTCGATGGAGATCCTTGGAGTCTTCATAATTCTTGAGATGATAGAGCAAGGTGTCAGCATCTTGGTTATGCATTCCCCGTAGTTCCTTGTAGGTCTTTGACCCGTTCTCCGCGAAATCCTTGGTCATCCCCATATGGATGAGAAGGTCGATGAATTGATTCTTTTTGTAAATAGTATTATTCTTCAGATTCAGATTGATGAATGGGGCAAATCTTTTCTTAAACAATCTACAAATCTCTTTGGTTTTTTCATTCTTCTGAATACATTGGTTTCGTTCTTTGGTTTCCTTCTTTTGTTTCTCTATTTCAAGGGTTTTAACATCAAGGAGTATACCGAATTTTTCTGAGATATCTTCTATCGTTGCTGCGGTAAAATCGATGAGTGCCTTTGTTTCATCATTGAGGATATGGTTGACGAAGTACCCGATCTATGTTCTGTCTGGTGTCTGTGTGAATCCGAGTTTGAATTTTTCGGATGGATTTTGTCTGAGGTATTTGGTGAGTTTGGTGTGGAATCTTATGCCTTTGAGTTTCTGAAATAAAACAAGCTTGAAGAGAGATTCATGGGAGAATTTTATTTTTCGGTATTCGCGCCCTTGAAATGATGTTGTATCGAATGCTTTAAGGAAATCAGCTATCTTGATAATCCTTTTATTTTTGAGTGTCTCGAAGGTTTTATAAATCTCCAGTTCTATGGTTTTTCTGGAGATAGTTTGATTGCTTGACCGCATTCGATGTCTCCAAACCAAGGAAGGTCATATCCCTTCCTTGGTATATACTTTCAATGTATTACTTAAGGTATATATTTCTTGGTATTTAAACCTTACCTTGAATAATATACCTTAGGTAACTTTATATAATGAAATTCTCATACTTTGACTAATGAGTATTGAAGAAGTAAAAGTCTTCAAATGTATGTGTCAACGATGTGGGCACGAGTGGATAACAAAAATTCGGGAAAAACCGATGGTATGTCCGAAATGTAAAAGTCCGTATTGGGATAAACCACGGAAAAAAAAGTAGAAAATATTTTTTATCACAAAGCTATTGGCGATTTTAGAAATTATTAACTTTGTCTGTAATTAAATAATTTCGAAATAGAAGACGGTGTAATATTGGGAATGCATTGGGAAATCGTTCGAATAACCAATCAAAGAATCGGAAATGTGGCGGTTCATACGACAACGGCATGGTGACCGATAGTGATCCCCAGTCGCTCTCCATGAGGTGTTCGTCGCGGGCTTTTACTTTAACAGTGTATGTACCTTTTTTCTGCCAGGTGTGGGATAGTGTAATGGCTTGGCCTGATGGTGTTGGAGTCGTCCAGTCGGTGGACTTGTCGTCTCCCCAGTCGATGTAGTAGGAGATGTTGTCATTGTCGGGGTCGGTTGAGACGATTGTGTATACATGTTTTCTGCGGACATGGCCGTTTTCATCCCCGGTGATTGAGGGCGGGTTTGGTTTGGTGTTGTTCATTGATCCTAGTGCATGGAGAAGGGTATAAAACATTTCCGAGCCGCCCCCGGGGTATGCTCCGGCGAGATACATGGTGCCATCCTCGGTGATGATCAGGGAAGAAAAGTAGTAATAGCCTAAAGAACGTCTCCATAAGAGCGTGCCGTTGCTATCAAGGGCGTAGAGATAATGGTCATCGGATGCACAATAGACCGTACCTCGTAAATCGATTGCCGGTGATGAGACGATTGAACTTACCGAGGGGCGGAATTGCCATCGTAAGGTTCCATCGGGATTCACGCAGGTGAGTCTGCCTGAATTGTTTCCGATGATTACGGCATCGTCCTCTGTAATCACTGGGGAAGAATCGATAGAGCCGCCAGTGCGGTATTTCCATCGTAAGGTCCCGTTTGGATAGAGGCTATAGAGGTATGCATCCCAGGAGCCGAAACAGATGTTTCCGTTCGAATCAATTGCAATTGCTTCTTGAACACAATCCTTCGCCGAATATTTCCATTTCAGGGTTCCATTTGGATTAATGGCATAGAGATTATAATCGTTTGAACCAATATAGACCGTGCAGTCGTCCGCGAGTGCTGGATCGGAATAGATCCAACCGTTGGTCGGGTACGTCCATTTGATTGTCCCATTTGGATATATGGCGTATACGGAGCAGCTGTCGACTGAGGCTGTATAAATTATCCCGTTCGGGTCAATAACAGGTGAAGATACAGTCCAACTATCGGTTCCTAAATTGACTTGCCATTGTTGAGTACCGTTTGGATAGAACGCATAGAGATTTCCATAGACAGTGCCGATATAAATCGTTCCATCCGTGCCGACCGTTGGTGTAGCAAGTATGGCGCCTATGTTCGCTCGCCATTTCTCGGTTCCATCAGGGTTGATTGCAAAAAGACAATTGTCTTCATCTGCTCCAATGTAGAGGGTACCGTTTGTATCCACGACTGGTGAAGAATCTACCATTCCTTTCATCTTGAAATCCCATGTTACTGTCAACCAGTTACCCACTGGGGCGTACGGACTTCTTCCAGTATGTTTGATATCGTGAAGAAACATCGGCCAAGAAGAATTTTGAAGACCACCACCAGATTCTCCCTGAATTTGTTTTATCGTCGCTGTTTTAACTGGAAACGGACCTCCCGATTCTCTTGCATTCCCTGGTATCATCATCATGAACATTGAAACAGCGCATAGCAATATAATGCAATTCTTCAGCAACCTCTTTTTGATCAGACTCATTCCCCTGTGTTTCTAAGGGTAATACTATAGAACGACTTCATATATAAATCTTCAGAGGAGTGTCTTTCTTCCTTTTTTATCCATTGCGTAGAAAAAAAGAAAAACCCGGANNCGAAAATCCAGCACATCGACATCAAAACCTTCGACGCGGTGCCGCTCATCGACTCGTTCGACCACATGGCGTTCCAGGCACGCAACCTCGCCAGCGCCTGCAAGATCTATGACCGGATGCTTGCGGATACGGACTGCAGCATCATCCTGTGCCTCGCAGGCTCCCTTGTGAGCGCGGGACTGAAAAGCATCATCGTCGACATGATCCGCTACAATATGGTCGATGCGGTCGTTTCAACAGGTGCAATCGTCGTCGACCAGGATTTCTTCGAAGG
>DAYE01000030.1 GCA_002506745.1 Euryarchaeota archaeon UBA33 | reverse complement strand
TATTCATAATCTTTTTTATCAAACATCCCTCTGTTGAGACGTTAGAAAAAAACAAAAAACGTAAAGGAGGAAACAGGAGAAGATTTAAATCAACAAAGGAGATATCCGATGCAATAGGAGGTGCAGTATGGTATACACATACGAAGGATGGACATTATACACACGCAGCGTTAACCTGAAAGGTGGACGAAAACAAACGATCTATTTCTTCAGCAAACGCTCACCAAAAAGCGGGACGCCCTGCGATTTACCAAACGGGTACGTTGTTGGTGTCAATAAGAGAACCAGTCTCCCGTACCTTAAAAAGAAGTAAAACCCTCTGGTTCCTTTTTTCTTCTTTTTTTTTTAGATTGGAGAAAGCTTTATAAGTACTAACGATGTTCAATAAACCGTGAGAAGCATGGGCGATGAGAGTAACGACCCTGAAGAAGTCAGTTGCATGAATCTGAAGGATAAAAAAACCATCAGTTCCAATGAAGAACTCATGTTATTCATGCATCGCTTTAATCTCGACTGGGAAACAGTAGAAACCATGCCCGCGTTCGAGGAACACTGCAAGGAGTTGTTCCGTCGGGGAAAACAAGACAAATAATGCTGTCGCTATCGGTTTTTTCTATTTCTATCTTTTGACGAAATACATATAAAACGGAGGTCGATGTTGCTGCTGTGTGAGCTTCATGGTAAACTTCGACCAATTATATTCAGATAGAGCAGGAAAGATGCGGAAATCTGAAATCCGTGAATTACTCAAAGTAACACAAGATCCTGAGATCATCTCTTTTGCTGGAGGGTTACCAAATCCGTTATCATTTCCAATTCAGGATTTGAAGATCATCGTTCAAAACGTCTTAAACAATCACGGGAAAGTCGCGCTTCAATACGGAGCAACACAAGGGATCAATGAACTTCGGGAAGCAATCGCTGAACGCTCCCACAAAGAAGGAATGACATCTGGAGCATCCGCGGAAAACGTCATGATAACCAGTGGATCCCAACAGGCGCTCGATGCGGTAGGAAAGATTTTCCTCAACCCTGGAGACATCGCGCTGGTTGGTCTCCCGTCGTATCTTGGTGGGATCAACGCGTTCCGCAGCTATGAGGCAAACCTTGTAGGAATCCCCTTAGATAAAGAGGGGATGCAAGTAGACCTCCTTGAGGAGAAAATAAAAGAGCTCATCGCGCAAGACATGTCTGTAAAGTTCATTTATACCATCCCTACGTTTCAGAACCCAGCTGGCACGGTCATGCCAGAGTCACGACGAAAAAAACTCATCGACGTCGCCCATGAATATAATTTAGTCATCATCGAAGATGATCCTTATGGGAAGCTCCGATACGATATCCCTGCAATAAAACCAATCAAAGCATTTGATGACGAGGGTCGAGTCATCTACATGTCAACGTTTTCAAAGATTCTTGCACCTGGTTTACGACTCGCTTGGATAATTGCACCTGATGATGTCATGAGGAAACTCGCATTATGCAAACAGGCACAGGATCTCTGCACTGCACCATTCTCCCAATATATTGCCCATGAGTTCATGAAAAGCGGCTCTATGGATTTACATATCATGAAGATCTGCGAGATGTACAAACCGAAACGAGACATCATGATGCACTCCATGAAGAAATACTTCCCTGAAGGATACATCTGCAACAAACCAAAAGGCGGGATGTTCGCGTGGGTCACCCTCCCTGAGCAAATCGACACCGAAGCAATGTTCCTTGATGCGTTCAAAGAAAAAGTCGCCTATGTCCATGGTAAAGCATTCTGTGTCGACGGAGGCGGAGGTAGTTCCATGCGATTGAACTTTTCCTACTCCACCAACGAACAGCTTGATACCGGCATGAAACGGCTTGGGGCTGTCATTGAACGCAAAATGAAGGTGTTATGCAGGTAGGAAAACCACTCCTGATCGCCCTAGTTCTTGTCATGAGTATTTTTTCGGGATGTACATTCCTTCGACAGACACACTTTACACTTCTTTCATATGTTGTCGATGATGACCAGGGGTTCCCAAGAATATATGTGCAATTCAACACCTCTGATACCACGGTCCTGACACTCACCAGCCCAGCAGAATCGGTTCTCTTCTCAGAGACCTATTATGCCGGGATTCATAACGAAAGCATTTATTTCTCAGGATATCGGACAACGGTCCCGCCTGGGATCTACTGGTTACGAGCAGCAGATTCCTCGAAACAAACTATTTTTGAAAACGAGGTATCATTTATCGGTGATAATCTTACCCTTACATCCCTTTCCGTCGACGGGTGGAATAATAAAATAAGCTCTCCGATTGTCACACTCCATCTTACCTTCAAAAACTCTGGTGATCTCCCTGCATACCCGCATCGATTAACTGTTATACAGGGAGCATCGACAGAAGATGTCCTTCTACCCCCCACCGTGGTTCTTCCATCCTCCACTCAGCACATCACCTGTTTTGTTTCTCTTCCAGATCCATCTCCTGAGGAAAACCAACTAAATATTTCTTTGTATGATAGTACTGGGACAGTCCGTTTCCAATCAAATCAAACGGTAATGAAAAAAACTCAGTTAGATTCATGGGAATNNCATATGAATATCCACGGTACCCTCTGGAAACCTTACATGACAAACAGGGTGACTGTGAGGATAAAGCGATCCTTACCGCAGCTTTACTTCAGAGCTTAGGATATAATGTGTCACTCATACGACTCCCCAAGCATATGGCAGTAGGCGTCTATCTGAATGAAACCATACCATCCTACTCATATTATATCGATCAGTATTATTTTTTAGAAACCACCACCCTTCACATGAGTGTTGGGAATATCCCTCCCGAATACGAAGGTCTGACCAACATAACCGTCTATCCTCTCACGTCCCGATCATTGCTTGCGCATCGCTGGAAAAACGCGACTCGATTTACGGTAAGCAGCGGGGATGATTATGTCAGGGTTCAGATGGTTCTAGAAAATCTCGGGACTGACAAAACCACAAGCATCGAAGTTCGAGGAGCGTTCTATGATAATATCAGCCGCATGTACAATCTTCAGACAATGACTGTTTCTCCTCTTGCTGCGGGTGAGAAACGTCTGGTGGAACTCTCCGTTGATGTACCTCCGGAGATCTCAACGATTCTGAAAACCCAATTGTACATCAATGACGTGATGGTCAATGAGCGTGAATCAACATCACGGTTCCCCTGAAAAATCCTTTTATTTTATTTTTAAAGCATGCAAATCTTCTTTTTGGGATAAAGTTTATAACCATGAGCAAATACTTGCTGGTTTGCTGGGCGTAGGTGGACGGTTGACGGTGACCTTTTTGGTTGCTGAGGAAAGTCCTCTCTCACTCTGAATCAGGATCCTGCGCAAGCAGGTAAGGCGAGAGTCTTAGCAGAGGAACAGAAACGACACAGCCCTTGGATTATGCGATGATTCACTCGGTGATGAGGTCTCCTTGGGATTTGGTGAAACGGCCAATCTGCTCCTGGAGCAAGCCCAAACATCGGGATCAGTTATTCAGACTGCTCG
>DAYE01000116.1 GCA_002506745.1 Euryarchaeota archaeon UBA33 | reverse complement strand
CCTAAGGTGTTATGCCCCTGAATCGTCGATACTTTCAACCCTGATGACACTTCTTTAACGGTCTGTGACCCTGTGTTTCCTGATTGTATCTGCAGTGATGAACCTGTGGACAAAATCACATAGGCAACAATCCCAGCAACAAGGACCATCGCAATAAAAATAATCATGACACCGATCCCCATAGCCCCATTCAAATTACTACGAGCAAACCTGTTATAAAATAACCGTGCTAATTGTTAACAAGAGCCGCTGGAGGGAATTGAACCCTCGACCTATTCCTTACCAAGGAATCGCTATACCTCTAAGCCACAGCGGCATTTCAGATACTGCCCCTGAATAACAAGGGGGGTTATTTTACTTTTTTCCTTTAAAAGTCTGAAAATACGAAGAAAAACTATAAAGATCTATCATAAAAACACCCAGGTTCCAATGATTTAATCTTGTTGTAAAATCAGGATGGGATTCACAAAAGACGAGGGTGTTCGGAACTCAATAATGCTCCATGCCCCCTCCTCCGGGATGACATTACCCATGATATTAACATTTTCACCTATTCCACCCAAGATAGCAGTCGTATTAAGTGCTAACATCACACTATCTCCTCGATTGATCACTGGCGTGGTTTGATTACAGGAACCATCGTCATCAATCAAGACAATAACCCCATACTGCGAGGAGACTGAAGAAAACGCATCGACATCGAAAAGATTCTGTAACCCTGTCGTTCCATCTGACCAATAGGACGATGAATACTCAAGAACATTTTTTTGTTGAGAATCAGACAGCTCAATCAGCACTCCGGTAAGGTCGATTTCTGGAGAACCCGCTCGGGGAGTGATGAGAATAACAATTTTATCGATCAATCCTAAGGTGTTATGCCCCTGAATTGTCGATACTTTCAGTCCTGATGACACTTCTTTAACGGTTTGTGACCCTGTATTCCCTGATTGAATCTGCAGCAATGAACCGGTAGATAAAATCACGTAGGCAACAATCCCGGCAACAAGGACCATCGCGATAAAAATAATCATGGCTCCAATCCCCATTGCCCCATTCTGATTTATTCTCACGTTCGTATGCAGATACCCCTCTATTCCCTTCAATGGTATGTAAAGAAAAGGTACTATTTGAGTATTATGAAATATCCTGAGACTAAAGGGAAGATGACGTGGTTCCTTTTTTTGGACAAATCTGAGTATAATGCGAATGTTTTTGAGATATAAGGGTATTCCGCTGTCGTTGACTCCTATGAAATCTATTGTTTTACCAGATGTACAATCGAGACTTTCATCCTCTCATTTTAAGCTCACACGAGTCGGGGTAACTGGTGTAAAAAAACTTGTTCACATCCAACGACTAAATAAAAAATCTGTTCTTTCACTCACCGTCACCTTAGACCTATTCGTGGACCTCCCTGCGTCTCAGAAAGGCAGCCATATGTCTCGTAACCTTGAGCTAGTCTCTGAAATTATCGATCAAACACTCAAAACACCAGTGTCTGATTTGGAATCATTCTGTGCGAAGACCGCCGAATCACTCCTTAAAAAACACGAGTATGCAACGTTTTCAGAGGTCAAAGCAGAAGCTGATTATTTTTTAGATGTTGTCTACCCCTCTGGTCAAAAGGGTGTAGAGCCGTATAAACTCATAGCAGAAGCACGCGCAAATAGCTGTGGTGAGCTGAAAAAACTCATTGGGGTCAAAGTCATCGGAATGACCGCATGCCCTTGTGCCATGGAAGTTGTTCGAAAACTCGAAGCCCGCGACAAATCCTGCTCTGCCCCTACGCATAACCAACGAAACATCGGGACATTAATGATTGAAGTCCCACGCGGAACGAAGGATGTTGATGCCGATGATCTCATCGATATTGTTGAGAAATCATTCAGTAGTCCGACGTATAGTATATTAAAACGTAAAGAAGAAGCGGAGCTTGTCCTTCAGGCACATACCAAACCGAAGTTCGTTGAAGACGTGGTCCGTGATATTCTCAGTTCTGTGTTAAAAAAATACAAGGACTTACCAGGTGAGGTTTTGGTGATAGCTCGGAGTGAAAGCGAAGAATCGATTCATAAACACAACGCGTTTGCCGAACGAGTCACAAGCCTGGGTGATTTAAGGAAAACATAGCGAATTTTGTAAGAATCAGATTGTTTAAAGGTAAAAAAGCTTTAAAAACAACGGAAGCATTTCGTCCTCCATGTCGAAATATCATATTGCCGTACTCCCTGGAGATGGTGTCGGGAAAGACGTCATGGATGCTGCAAAAATTGTTCTGGATACTATTGGGATGGACGCTGAATTTACCTATGGTGATATCGGATGGGAATTCTGGAAAAAAGAAGGAAACCCGCTCCCTGATCGGACCTTGTCTTTATTGAAAGAAACAGACTGTTGTCTTTTTGGTGCGATCACCTCAAAACCTAGAGAAGATGCAATAAAGGAACTCTCCCCTGAGCTTCGCAGTAAGGGGATAGCTTATTCCAGTCCAATTGTACGACTCCGCCAGGAGTTTAACCTTCATACCAACATCAGACCATGTAAAGCATACTTAGGCAATCCGTTGAACTATCGAGACGACATCGATCTTATGGTATTCCGAGAGAACACAGAGGATCTGTATGCTGGCGTGGAATTTCGACCATTACCGAAGCTTGTTTTTGATGCGCTCATGACTCATAAGAAAATGAAGCGATTCGCACAGGTTCCACTTGATGAAATCGCTGTATCCTGTAGGATCTTTACAAAGAAGGCATGCCAAAGCATAGTTCGTCATGCGTTTCAGTACGCAAAGGAACATAAACGAAAATCAGTCACTCTTATAGAAAAACCTAACGTGATACGTGAGACCAGCGGGATGATGCTTGAAGAGGCACGGAAGATCGCAAAGGAATATCCTGAGATAAAGTATCAGGAGACCAATGTGGATGCGATGTGTATGTGGCTGGTGAAGAACCCGCAGGATTATGATGTTTTAGTTTCATCAAATATGTTTGGGGATATTATCTCTGATCTTGCCGCCCAGCTCGTTGGTGGCCTTGGGTTTGCCTCTAGCGGTAATATAGGGGATACTTACGCCGTGTTCGAACCAACCCATGGATCCGCCCCGAAATATGCGGGAATGTATAAGGTAAACCCCATGGCGATGCTTCTGACGATCACCTTGATGCTAGAGTGGCTTGGGGAGAAAAAGCCAGCAAAAAAACTAGAAAACGCAATAGCACAGGTCATAAAAGAAAACACGATTCGAACCTACGACGTCGGGGGCTCTAATACAACCATTGAAGTAGCCAAAGAAGTTGCTAAAAAATTCGATGAACTCTAATTTTTTTTCTGTTTATATTGAATCATCAACAGTGTTAGATTATGAGTACATTGAAAAAATCTTTAAGAAAAAAATTAGATTAAAAAAAAGAAAAAATAAAAAGAGAATTTTAAGATTTTCTCTTTAGAACTCTAAGGCGCCAATGCACCAGCCCATAATCATGTGGTTCATTAGTAACCCATTAAAGTTCGATGGGATAACCATGATTTCACCATTGTATCTGATACCGGTTGTGCGCTGACCAATACCTTGGACTGCGTAGTGGACGAAGAGACATCTGAATTCTATCAATGCTCCACCGTTTATTTGTTTTGGTTGAGTAAGGGTAAATCCCTGTATAGTGGTCCAACCGATTTTACCGGTGTCTTTGTTGTTTGTGGTCGCTCCTGCTGCTACAGGTATCATGGTCATTACCAGCATGCACATAAAGATGCCTAAGATTTTTTTTGTGTTCATACTTTATTCCCCGACAACTAATATATCAACATAATATATAAATCTTTTGTTGATTTTCATAGAAAATCGCTAAAATTTCCTAGTTTATTGGTAAATCGACCTATTTTTTCCTGGGATCTTTTTATGACCTCATTTGAGATTTCAACCAACAAAGACAGGTGTTTTTCCTCACAAAAAAGACAGCCATCCCTCCCTATAGGAGCATCAAGACGCTCAGTACTGCAAATCTCGATGATGATTTTTTTCCCTAATGATTTTACTGCTGAGTTTTTAAATCCACACGATATAGCCGTTTTTAACATTTTTTCTGCATGTTGGAGTGTTTCAGCGCCTATATGCACAATCGGTGCTTGTGCTAGTAACCAGAGAAAACCAGTTGTTGCCTTTGTCGCAGCGGTTTGTAGTTCATGTGTTTCTATGGTTCTATGCCAGATCCCAAGGAAGGTTGCACCGCGTTTGTCGCCAATCTGTGGTATTTCGAGTAAGACGATTCGTCCCGCGCAACTACTTGAGGTGTAGAAACCCTGTATCTTGTTTATCTGATCAAGGATTGAGACTATGCCTTCGTCGACCTTCCCTTCGATGGAGGCTTCCATTAGAGACTTCAATGCAATCTCTTTTGCATCGAAAAACTCTTTTTTCGTCATGACGAAACACTTCTGTCAGAAAGAGAAAGATTGATGCCTCGTTTCTTTAGTTCCTTGAAAAATACAGTCGGTGGAATGATTTCCTCCGGGCAGAACACGCCTCGCTCCTGGATAGTCCCATTCTCGATCATCTGCGCGGTGATGGCAACGGGATACCCGGTCGTCCGCATCATCGCGGTGATATTATTCTTCTTGTCATAATAATCAATCAAGAGGAATTCTCGTACCCGCTTCTTCCCCTGCTTTATCCCTTGACTCATCACTTTTAATAACACGACGTCTTCTCCTGTGGTAGGAACATTTTTTATCAGCATTGATGCTAAGACATCCCGAGGTGCGATTACCTGACCAGCGCAGTTCATTTTCTTTTCATCAGCAAATCCAAGATCAAGGATCGCTTTGATTTTCTCACAATGACCTGGGTACCGTATCGTCTTATAATCAAGATAGTCAACTGTATGCCTATATGTATATGGCAAGGTGGAGCATCCCCCTGAGGTAAGGAACGCTTCCATTGTTTCAAACGGTTTTGGAAATTGCAATGTCTCAACCTCGGTCATTGATTTCTTCTGAATGATCCTCCCATGGTCGAGAATCAATGCATCTTCTACATATTCATTGATAAGCCCATAGGGTGAAAATACGATCTGATAATTCAGAGGGGGCTTTGGATGAGTTGGTAATCCTCCGACACGGAGTCTTACGGAGTTGACGATATCAAGATGATCAACAATATCCCGGGTGATAATGGACACAAGACCCGGTGCTAAGCCTGAGTCGGGTATTATGGTTACATCATTTTTTTTTGCCTGAGAAAAAAGGCGTCGTTCGTTTTCAACGATTGTATTGTTCCCGCCAAGGTCGATAAAATGTGTTTTCGTCTGTATCGCTCTCTGAGCCAACCTGTAATTATATCTGTATGGGAGAGCAGAGATAATCACATCCCCTTTTTGTAATCGATTCTTCAGATCAGATGTTCTCTCTGCATCGAGCGGTATCACTTTAACCCTGGTTTCTTGGAGAAACCGTCTGGTTGAAGCACGTGTCTTGCTGTCTTTTTCACCAAGAAGGATTTCATCAAAGTTGGAGAATTTAGACAGATCGTACGCAATCGCACGTCCCATCATTCCGGCGCCTAATATAACTACATTCATACAGGAGGTCTCCGCGAATCAATGATTTAGAATATCTCCCAGTAATAAAAATTCTTGCTTTACGACTAATTCATAACCATTATATTCAACAATCCTATTCACGAGGGCGAAGGGAGTACAATATATGGATGAAGAATTATGGGATTTGAAACGAGAGTCGATGCCTTCCACGAAGCTAAAAGAATTGCAGTTAAAACAATTCAAGGAACTCATCCACCGGGTATTTATAAAAAATAAATACTATAAGAAAAAGTTCGATGAGGCAAAGATAAAACCTGAGATGATTAAAACCTTAAAAGATATCGAGAAAATCCCGTTTCTTACCAAACAAGATCTCCGATTATATTACCCATTTGGCCTTGTTTGTACTGAATTGGATGAAATTATTGAAGTCCATGCATCTTCTGGGACCACGGGAAAACCGGTTGTTGGCCCCTATACGAGAAACGATGTGGAGCTCTGGGGTGAGGTCATGGCACGATCCCTCTGGGCAAATGGTGTTCGTAAAAACGATATTGTCCAAAACGCGTATGGGTACGGATTATTTACGGGTGCTCATGGATTTGAGAAAGGAGCACAAAAAATTGGTTCTATGGTTATTACGATTAGTTCTGGAAATACTGAACGTCAGGTTGATATCCTAAAAGATTTTGGGAGCACTGTTCTTGCCTGTACTCCTTCGTATTCTTTGCATATCGCGGAAGTCGCTGAAGAAAAAGGATTCAATGCTGCAAAGGATTTCCAATTGCGTATTGGAGCATTTGGTGCAGAAGCATGGAGTGAAGAGATGCGTAATAAAATCGAGAAACGATGGGGGATCGTTGCTCATGAGCATTACGGGTTAACAGAACTGATCGGTCCCGGTGTGGTCTCCGAATGTCAGTATAAGAAATTGCATATAAATGCGGACCATTTCTATCCTGAAATAATCGACCCTCAAACTGGGGAGACGTTAGAACCTGGCCAGGATGGTGAACTTGTATTTACCACCTTGACTAAAGAGGCGTTCCCTGCGATTCGATTCCGAACTAGGGATCTTGCATCAATTGTCGAGGATACCTGTGATTGTGGACGTACACTGCCTATCCAATCGAGGATCCGTGGACGAAGTGATGATATGATGAAAGTAAAAGGAGTGATTGTGTTCCCATCTCAAATAGAAGCAGCGTTGATGCAGGTTCCAGGGATAAGTGACAATTATCAAATCATTAAAACAAAACAGGGAGATATGTACTCACTTTCAGTCGAAGCTGAGCCTTCAGAAGTGCGGTTTCATGAGGGTCATCTGGATGACTTTGAAAAAAAGGCGGAACAAGAAATCTATCGTATTTTAAATTTACATGTCCCGGTCCATGCGATATCACCAAAGACGATCCCTCGCAGCACTGGGAAAGCAAAACGGGTTATTGAACGATAAGCCAAGATGCCAGAGATACTTATCAAATGGGGCAAATAGTGGAAATATCAGGAGTAATTTTATTTATGGTTGGTTTGTGTGTATGCATTGTTGGGGCTATTATATCAAATAAAAAAACGATACCTAAATTTACTCCTGTTTCGCATCCAGTTTCCCATCCAGTTCCACAAGATGAAGCAATAAAGATTTTAAGAAATAGATATGCAAAAGCAGAAGTTACCAAAGAACAATTTGAGCAGATGAAAAAAGATTTGGAGAAATAATACTCTCTTTTTCTTTTAAGGATATGTTTTTAAGGAAATAAATGTTTTAAACCTGTAGTATCGGATGAGGACTATGACAAAAAGTAGTAGAGAGCAGATAAATATCGATGAGATGAAGATTCTTGCAGAGCTTCAGAAAAACTCGAACCAAAACATTGACACGATTGCGAAACACTGTGATTTCTCAAGACAAAAAGTCTGGAAAACCATTAAACATTTAGAAGAGAATAAAACAATTTGGGGGTATACTGCTGTCACAGACGAAGAAGTAGAAGGTCTTAAACTCTTCGTCCTGCTGGTGAAGAGAAACGTAGTGTCCTTTGATGATTCAACCAAAAATGAACTTATATTTGAAAACCTCGATGATTACCTTCCAGATGTAGTGAGAATTGAGGATATCTTCTTTACTCATGGAAGTTTCGATGCAGTTGTCACCTTTTACGTTCCTGATCTTATCAGTGCAAAAAAATTTGTTCAAGTAATTTTTAAAAGAGTCGGTAAATTTTTAAAAGAAATTCTTCTCATTGAGACTATCATCCCGATTCGGAAGAAAGGTATTAAGAATCCTCAAATTAAAAAATTAGTTGAATACCTCTAACA
>DAYE01000071.1 GCA_002506745.1 Euryarchaeota archaeon UBA33 | reverse complement strand
TTTAGCATACGAATCGAAAATAAAAGACCACAACTTGATTCCGCAAACGTCACCATCAACATCGCCATGAGGAACCTGCGGACCCATCAGTATGTGATCGTACAGCTCCATACCCATACCATTCCCTGTAACTGGACGTTCACAAAGGAGATAACAACCTTCTGGGAGTTTCAAACAATGGGTCGATCCTATTCAAACCAACTCATCTCCCTTGAAGTGACCGTCACAGGGATCAAGGATGATGTCCCGCTGTATGCGACGCAGCGTACGATCGGTGTCATACTTGGTCAGTCTATCTATCTGATCCCAAAATACTAACAAACAGAATCTGGAATCGACGTTTCATCTGTGCAAAAATATTCATACAACATCAGAATTCACATATATAGGAGATCTAAGGAAATGGTCGCAAAGGATGTGAAAGAAGACAAACACTTCCCCCTCTTTGTCCATTATAATCCTGTACGAAGGCTGTTTTTCAGCAACCCAAAAAAATATTGTCAGTATGTCAGCCATGGTCACGTAGTTGCTGACCTTGGGTGCGGCCCAGGGTATTTCACCTTTTCACTGGCTGATGCAGTCGGTCCAAAGGGAACAGTCTACGCGGTTGATTCAGATCCCAAAGCGATCCACGCATTGAGGAAAAGAGCGGAGAAACGCGGGTACAAAAACATTCAGATGTTTCCTTCATCTGCCACCGACCTTGGTTTTATAAAAGACGGATNNACGCTGTCGCGTATCTCAAGGTAGCCGAAGGCTCCTGGAGCTACGTTGGCCTGGCTGAGTGGCAGAACCTACTTGAAGGATTCAAAATCATTCAAAAGAGCGATGCTACCCACGGTGGGGGCCGCTGGGCAGTTGTGTCCAAAAAATAACAGTACACAATAATACAGCATCACAAAAAGTGATGGATGGATAAAAAAGAAGTTTCGTTTCCAATTGCATTTCTCACTGCCGTTCTTCCTTTCTTCCATTTTTTGTGTGTTTTTTGCAGGAAAAAAACCATGTATCAAGAAAAAAGATTTTCAGTATTTTTCTTCCATTTGTTAATAAATACCCTATGAGATTCTATATTTGACCAAATTTCCTAGGACTACATTATTATAATATAGGGGATATAGTATACCTATAGATTCCGGAGGAAAAAAAGATGGAAAAAATATTACCCATACTACTTATGGGAATGATAGTCCTTAGTGGACTAGGGGCAGCTGCGTTCTCCACAAACGTCTCAATACCACAAACAACGAGCATAAAAACTGAATCGGCAACAGCTCTATTCTTAACACCACCAACGTTTTCTGAAAAAGACGGGTTCGTCGAAATCCAAATTGATGGCGCAACCACTCAATTACTAGAACCAAATAGACCGATCTTGCCGATCTATATTAAGACCTATGAGATTCCATTTAAATCATCCAACATCCAGGTCATCTGTCATGCAAAAGAGATACGCTCAATGACTCTGACAAAAGAAATTCTCCCTGCTCGTCTCGTTCCAGTCTCGAAAATGAGTGAACTGACATCGTATGAAAAGGACCCTGCAGTGTATGGCAGCGCAGAGTTCTATCCAGGTTCCTGGTACAGTTATGATCTTGGGGCTGGACGCAATGAGAATAATCGGCAAGTGACTTTTGTGAAGGTCATCTGCTATCCTGTCCGCTATTCACCGTTGAACCATGAGATTTCACTCGCTGGCAGCTTCGACATCACAGTTATTTATACTGAACCACAAACCCCTCTGCAATCCTCAGCGGAGGGGTATGATATGGTGGTTATCGCACCTGAAAAATTCAGCTCAAAACTCCAACCTCTCATTGATTTTAAAAACAGCAAAGGAATCATCACCAAGTTCAAATCCATGGAGTCCATCCTCAGCGAGTACAATGGGTATGACGCCCCTGAGCAGGTGAAATATTTCATCAAGAATGAATATGACACCGCGAATATCACCTATGCTCTCCTCGTCGGCGGCTTGAAAAACCATATTTTCGCAAAGGATAAGGACACCAGGTCCGCCGGCTGGAAAGCCTGGTGGGTCCCGGTCCGCTACGTCAACATGCCATATGAGGACGATGAAGGATGCCTTTCTGACCTCTACTACGGATGTCTCTACAATGGGACCGGTGCCTTTGACAGTTGGGATTCCAATGGTGACGGGGTGTACGCCGCATGGAACGCCCCTGGTGTCCCAAAGGACACCTTCGATCTGTATCCAGAGGTCTACGTCAGTCGATTACCCGTGACAAGCACCTGGGAAGTCAACCATATCGTCAAGAAAATAATCACCTATGAAAGTACCGGTCCTGCACAAAAACCATGGTATAAGAATTTCGTTGGTGTCGCTGGGAAGACCTTCTACATGTGGCAAGGACAACCCGAAGGAGAATACCTCTGTGACGTTGCCTATAACTACACAAAGCTTTCGATCCCTGATTTGAATCAGATAAAAGTCTATTCCACCAACAGGGACACCGGTGGTCTCGTACCAACCCCTGAAGATATCACAAAGACCTTCCGAGCAGGCGCTGGTTTTATCGACTTCGAAGGACATGGATATGCGCTCGGATGGAACACAATCTGGTTCGATGGAGTCTACCCGACAGACTGGATAGGCGGTCTCCGGATGAAGCACTTCTGGCAGTTAACAAACGGGGAAAAACAGCCGGTGGTTATCGTCGGTGGATGTCACAACGGGCTATATAACGTCTCCATACTGCCAGCCATGATAGACGTCAATGGGACACGCTATTTCTGTCATGGACTCCCAGGTCCTGTCTGTTTCTGTTGGGGGCTTATGATAAAACCTTATGGTGGTGCCATCGCATCGACCGGATGCACCGGGTATGGCATCGGATCCAATGGTGATCCAACAGAGAAATTAAGCGCAGCCCTCGAATCGAACTTCTTTTACAACATCGGTCATGGGGCGACACACCTTGCCCAGGCGCACAGTCAGGCGATTCAGAAATATATCACGGAAAACACCATTGGGCCAACCGATGCGTTCTGTATCACCAACTGGGCGCTCTTTGGTGACCCAAGTCTGAGATTCGGAGGATATTCCTCATAAACGAGAACCCCCTCCATCTTTTTTTTTTTTCAACATCCTTCTTTCCTCAAACGGTCCACAAACGTAGTATGTAAAACAAGCACCATATGAAAAATATCCTCTTTTTATATCAATTTCACAGTAATTATATATAAAGTATGTTCCATGTCAAGGTATTAGAGGAAAAATCATGAGAAAAAAATTTGTCAGTATCATCTTCTGCATGCTGTTCATCATCGCGGCTCTCATTCCGGTCACCGCAAAACCGAATCTTGAAACACCTAAAGAGGAACACAACCAAAACACCACAACCGAAGGATGGATTACCCTCCCCGACCCACTCCCCGTCGATATGCTCCTCGAACGATCCATAAGCCGCAGGATGTCATTTCATAATGGTTATCCCGCGACACCAGTATCTGACGAAGAACTATCCACGATCCTCTGGGCTGCATACGGGGTGACCCCCGCCGGTGGACGAACCGTCTATAGTCCAAATGGAACGTATTCAACGACAATATATGTGATCCGCAGTGACGGAACCTATATCTATGTGCCTGCCAACCATTCGTTACTCTTATGGAAAACCGGAAATTATCTTTATCTCGGGCAAA
>DAYE01000109.1 GCA_002506745.1 Euryarchaeota archaeon UBA33 | reverse complement strand
TTTATAAAATACTCGCCATTCCCCTTCTTGTAACACAACGTTACAAAACTACTCCATTAGAAGAAGAATGATTAGGAGAAAGAATCATGGTTGAATTCAAAGTCGTTGTCAACGATATACAAACGGGAAAATCATATAACATCTCTGTGAGTGGACATCATGCCAACTCATTGATAGGGAAAAAAATCAACGACGAAGTCGATGGTATCTTCGTCTCACTTCCAGGATATAAACTGCAGATTACCGGTGGGACCGATAAAGATGGGTTCCCCATGAGACATGATATTCCTGGTTCCACCCGCAGACGCTTGCTTTTAAGCAAAGGGCTAGGGTTTAAACCAAAGGAACGAGGGAAACGGAAAAAGAAATCAGTCCGTGGGAACACGATTAATCAGGAGATCGTCCAGGTGAATATGAAAGTCATGAAACCTGGTACGAAACCAATTGACGAAATTATTAAAGGAGAAGGGAAAACAGAAGCAAAAGAAGAATCTAAGGAGAAGAAAGAGGAACAATAATGAGTTTTCCGAAACCTCCTGAAGTCAATATTGGAATGATCGGTCATGTTGACCACGGGAAAACGACGCTCACTCAGCGGTTGACTGGGAAATGGACTGATGAGCATTCTGAGGAGTTAAAGCGAGGTATTTCGATCCGTCTAGGCTATGCGGATGCTGCGTTTTATAAATGTTCAACCTGTGATGATCCTTCGTGTTATTCAACACAGAAAGTCTGTCCGAATTGTAAAGGAAAAACAGAGCTGCTTCGGGTCGTGTCCTTTGTTGATGCGCCTGGTCATGAGACGCTGATGGCGACCATGCTTTCAGGAGCTGCCATCATGGATGGTGCACTTCTTGTGATCGCTGCAAACGAGGTATGCCCCCAACCACAGACAAGAGAACATCTTATGGCCTTGGAGATCATTGGTGCGAAACGGATTATTATTGTCCAGAATAAAATTGATCTTGTCTCTGAGGAAGAGGCTGTTACCAATCACGAGCAGATCGTGAAGTTTGTAAAAGGAACCTGCGCAGACGGAGCACCGATCATCCCTGTCAGCGCCCATCATGACATCAACATCGATGTGTTGATTAAAACCATGGAGGAGCATATTCCGACCCCGAAAAGAGAGAAGGATAAACCGCCATTGATGTATGTTGCACGGAGTTTCGATGTGAACAAACCTGGGACGAAACTAAGCGAATTAAAAGGTGGTGTCGTTGGAGGATCACTACTGCAGGGGACGCTGAAGAAAGGAGAGGAAATCGAGATTGCACCAGGGAGAAAACGGGAGGTTGAAGGAAAAACTGTCCTTGAACCAATCTTTACGACCGCCCATTCGCTTATTACTGGCGGCACGGTGACTTCTATCGCGTTACCTGGTGGATTGATCGCGATTGGGACTGAGCTTGATCCTACGATGGTGAAATCAGATTCCCTGGCAGGAAAAATCGTTGGAAGACCGGGACAACTCCCACCTGTACTTGATACGATTGATTTGTCCATGTGTTTATTGAAGCGTGCTGTCGGAACCATTGATGAGAAAGACGTCGAACCCTTGAAAACGAATGAACCATTGATGCTGACGGTTGGGACTGCGACAACGGTTGGTATCATCAATGAACTTCGGCCAGATTGGATCCGGGTGAAACTGAAATTACCAGTCTGTGCTGATCAAGGACAACGCATCGCAGTGAGCAGACGTATTGAAGGCAAATGGCATTTGATAGGGTATGGGGAGATAAAATCCACAAAACAGTGATTCTGGATACGAGTGCGATTCTTTCATTTTTTGAATTCTCAGTTGATTGGGAAAAAGAACTTTTTCGATTAGTTGATGGATATAAAATTATGATCCCCAATGTGGTGATAAATGAACTTACTGTTCTTTCTCAGCAAACAGCCAGTCAAAGAAAACAGAAAGCAGCAGCGTCATTGAGATTTACTAAGCGTTATGAAACAATTGAAACTTTAGCAGAAAACGCAGATGATGCAGTTATTGAGGCAGCGAAGAAAATGCATGGGGTGGTCGTTACAAACGACACGGAATTACGAAAACGATTGAACCATGATTCAATACCTGTTATTTTTTTACGTGGAAAGAAAAGACTTGCCTTAGAAGAATGATGTTGTTTCACCAAGAAAGTTTTTTATAAACAATCCCTATTCTGCATCCTGTCACGTCGGGGTGGCTCAGCTTGGCCAGAGCGCCTGACTCATAAGCTCAGCTAAAAGGTTCGTCTTGAAGCTACCGCTAAGATATCTGGAGGTCGCGGGTTCAAATCCCGCCCCCGACATGCTATTCATTAGCACGGTAGTTTTACAGAAGAAAAATCAGATTTATTTCATTCCAAAAAAACTATTATTTCAATACTACCACTATAGTTTGATTTTACAGCACCCAGCCCTGGGAACTGCTCAGGTGTAGATGCATGCATTAAAATAATTTTATTCTTCTTTTAATATGTTCTCCCGATGGTCAGCGATGGCGTAGCGGTCTATCATATGGTTTTTGTTCTGGTTGTAGTAAAGAACAGCTAACGCCTCCCCTTTCTCAATCCTCTGCTCATCGCTGATGTTCATTTCTCGTATCCGCTGTAAATCCGCCTCGAATTGTTCTTTCGGATAGAGTTTATCATCCATCAGCAATCTTCTCGAATTTAGGATATATTCTTTTAAAAGTCATTTTTTAAGAAAGAAGAGCGGGAGGTATTAAAAACTACCTTAGAACCATATTTGTCGATGCAAAACCCCTGTTTTACAGGAGAGAAACAAGATTCTAAGGATATATTTTTAAAGAAGAATCAGTTTTCTAAAAAAAGGAGAAAAGAAAAATTTATTTCTTTTTTAGATATGGTAATTTAGTTCGTTTGTTGATACCAGTAGTATACCCATCGGGCATATCGCAGGGTTTGCCACTTTTTGGTTTGTTTCCTGCTTTACAAAAATAGTATATTTTCTGGTTTCTTCCGCCTTTCAGCTGGACTTCGCGTGTGTGAAGGACATATCCATCTTTTTCAAATGCCA
>DAYE01000083.1 GCA_002506745.1 Euryarchaeota archaeon UBA33 | reverse complement strand
CAGTGGATGGATAAACACAACATCAAAACAATCGACGAACTGTACAAAAAAACCGACAACTGGGAATGGTTCTGGGACGAAATGGCAAAAGAATTCGTCGAATGGTACACCCCCCCGAAAAAAACAGTAGAATGGGAAGCCCCTTGGGTGAAATGGTTCGTCGGAGCGAAATATAACATCGTTCATGATGCAATCGACAAACATGTGAAAACCTGGCGGAAAAACAAAGTCGCTTTCATCTTCGAAGGAGAACCAGGAGACGTACGAAAACTGACGTACAACGATCTCTACATCGAGGTCAACAAACTCGCAAACGCCTTACGAAAAATGGGAATTAAAAAAGGAGACCGCGTCGGTATCTATCTTCCGATGATCCCTGAATTACCGATCGCCATGCTCGCATGCGCAAAGATCGGAGCGATTCATTCTGTTGTCTTCTCTGGGTTCAGCGCNNCGTGGAAAGAAAGTACCATTGAAAAATCAGGCTGATGCAGCAGTGAAGGAAGCACCTAGTGTTCAACACGTCATTGTCTACAAGCGAACAGGCGATGAAGTCAACTGGGACCAAAACAAGGATTTCTGGTGGCATGACATCACCAAAGACATGCCCCGTGAATGCGAAACAGAAAAACTCGATGCAAACGATCCATTGTATTTCCTCTACACATCAGGGACGACCGGAAAACCAAAAGGAATCATCCATGCCCATGGAGGATACGCCGTGGGAATCGCACAGACCCTCAAATGGGTCTTTGACATAAAAGACGAGGATGTCTACTGGTGCGCCGCTGATATCGGCTGGGTCACCGGACATTCCTACATCGCATACGCCCCGTTGATCCTTGGTGCGACCTCAATCATTTACGAAGGCGCACCAGACTGGCCACAACCTGACCGCTGGTGGGACATCATCGAGCGGTACGGTGTGACTGTGTTCTACACCTCACCAACAAGTGTCCGTTTGTTCATGCGACATGGAGAAGACTGGCTGAAGAAACACGATCTGAGCAGCTTACGGCTCCTTGGATCAGTCGGTGAACCAATCAACCCTGAAGCCTGGATCTGGTACTACAAGAACATCGGTGGAGAACGCTGTCAGATCATGGACACCTGGTGGCAAACAGAAACCGGACATTTCGTCATCTCACCATTACCAATAACCCCAATAAAACCCGGCTCTGCAACACGAGCCTTACCAGGGATGGCTGCCGCGGTGTACGACGAACAAGGCCAACCAGTCGTCAACGGTGGTGGGAACCTTGTCTTACTGCACCCATGGCCAGGGATGCTCCGAGGTATTTACAAGAACCCTGAGCGATACAAAGAAACCTACTGGGGAAAATACAAAGGCGTCTACCTCGCCGGTGACGTCACCCGCCAAGACAGTGATGGATACTTCTGGATCCAAGGAAGAGCAGATGACGTCTTAAAGATCTCCGGTCACCGGATCGGAAACTCCGAAGTCGAGTCCGCCCTTGTCAGCCATCCGATGGTCGCTGAGGCAGCAGTCATCGGGAAACCACATGAGGAGAAAGGAGAATCAATCACCTCCTATGTTGTTCTAAAGAAAGGCATAGAGCCGACCGAAGAGCTGAAAAAAATACTCAGAGACCATGTGGCAAAAGAAATGGGAAAACTCGCAAGACCAGATGAAATCTGGTTTGTGTCTGACGTGCCAAAGACTCGAAGTGGAAAGATCATGCGACGGGTCATCCGAGCAAAAGCACTTGGTCAAGAAGTCGGCGATACCTCAACCTTGGCAAACCCAGAATCAGTTGATGAAATAGGGAAACCACGGTAACATCACCTTCTTTTCTCTTTTTATCTTTTTCTTTTTTTTGTAATGAAAAACCTTTTCTGTTCAATGCGATATAGTACTACTGAAGTTCCATGGATAAAAAACATCTTGAGGATGGGATTCTGCAGTTGATTCGTAAAGCAGAAACAGAAATACCCCCAGATGTCATTGCCGCATTGAAACAAGCGTATGCTATTGAGACCGGGGCTGCGAAGGTGCAACTCGAAGCGATGCTTGCAAACGTTGAAAAAGCAAAGAACAAACGATGCCCGATGTGCCAAGATACCGGCATCCTTACATTTTTTGCCAACATCGGGACTGATTTTCCCGCGACAGGGATTTTAAAACAAGTAATTGAACAGGCGGTTGCCCGCGCGACCGTAGAAATCCCCTTACGGCCGAACACTGTTGATCCGATGACAAGTACAAATCATGGTGATAACCTTGGGTCCTACCTCCCGCACATACTTTGGGATTTCGAACCAGGTGATGAAGCACATATCATGACGTTGCCAAAAGGAAGCGGCAGCGAAAATATGAGCGCGTTACAAATGCTTTCCCCAAGCGTCGGGCTTGAAGGAGTAAAAAAATTTGTTCTTGATGTCGTAAAAAAAGCTGGCGGAAGACCCTGCCCACCCATCGTAGTCGGCGTTGGTATCGGTGGGAGTGCTGATTTAGTCATGAACCTAGGAAAGCGTGCACTGCTCCGACCAATTGGTACTCGCCATACAGAACCATCCATAGCCCTCCTTGAAAAAGATCTCCTTGAGATTATCAATAAAACCGGCATCGGTCCGATGGGGCTTGGTGGAAAGGTCACTGCACTTGATGTTCATGTCGAGGTGGCGCATCGTCACCCGGCGAGTCTCCCGGTTGGTGTGGTCATCCAGTGCTGGGCGGACCGCCGAGCATCCATGGTCGTTCATCCCAATGGCAGCTGGGAGGTGAAATAACATGGAATATCATGTGAGCCTGCCCTTATCATCGGAGATAGCAAAAAAATTACAGTTAAATGACGTGCTCTATGTCACAGGGAAGATTTTTACGGCACGTGACAGCGCCCATATGAAGATGCGAGGGATGAAGCCAAAGGACCTCCCATTTGATCCTTCAGCGATGGGGTTATACCATTGTGGACCGTTGATGAAGAAGCAGGACGGTGGATGGGTCGTTGTCTCTGCTGGGCCAACGACGAGCAGCCGCATGGAGGAATTTGAAGACATCCTGCTTGATCGCTTCGGATTTCATCTGATTATCGGGAAGGGTGGCATGGGGGAGCGGACCGGTAGATCATTGAAGAAAACCGGGTCGGTGTATGCAGCGTTTCCCGGGGGAGCCGGGGTGCTTGCCGCAGAGAAAATCACCCATGTTTCCCAGGTGTATTGGCTTGAGGAGCTTGGGATGCCTGAGGCGGTCTGGATCCTTGAGGTCACCGAGTTTGGTCCTATGGTTGTTGCCATGGATTCTTCTGGACGATCCCTCTATCGACAATCATAGCTCCCTTTCATTGCGATCTTTTTCCATTTTAAGAAATATCATTAATAGAAATTTTTGAGAAAAAAAAAGTCATAATATAAAATGAAAAGGAGAGTCTTGTTAAGGAACCAGTCCCTCATTTTTGATATCACCTGATGTCAACGAATTTCTTTTATAGAGGATGACATTCTCGTATGCTGGGAGTATGAAAAAAGTCCTCAGTATCCTCGGATTAAGCCTTCTCTGTATTTTTCTTCTTGCTGGATGTACACAACAACACACAGCATCTCGGTCGTATACCAATAACGTGTACGGGTTTTCGCTCGATCCTCCCTCAGGCTGGCAGCAGATTGAAAACGAGGAACAAAATATCGCGGTTCGTTTTACCCCCGGAAATTCCACCAATGTCTCGTTGATCTTCGCTGCTCCCTTCCCCCTTAGCGAAGGTCGTGCGATCAGTACGTTTGCAGATCAGACTGAAGAGAATTTGTTGGAAAGTGGGGAGAATTATTCGATTGTAAACCGGGATTGGCGATCCATTTCCCAGCTGCAAGCCTATGAAATTGTGTATACGCATGATCAGAACGGAACAATAGAGTATGTCAAACAGGTGACGGTGCTGAGAACCAGGACCGTCTTTTTGATAAGTTATACCGCACCTGATTCAATAACTGCACAATATCTGACAGAGATAGATCGGTGTATTGAGACGTTCATGTAGA
>DAYE01000020.1 GCA_002506745.1 Euryarchaeota archaeon UBA33 | reverse complement strand
ATGAAAACAGAAACCTGCAGAATTTGCCATCTGCTCAGAGCCCACGGATTTGGAAAAGAAACGAATTCTAAAGCATAACAGCAAGAACATCAATACTTGCTGTCGATTGTTTTCCTGAATCATCAAAGGCTTTAATGGCAATGGTTTTTTTCCCAAAACTGAACTTATGCCACGTCCATTGAAACGGTTCCTGGGTAACGGTCGCCATGAGTTTATTATTGATATAAAACTCTACCTTTTCGATTCGAGAATCATCATGGACCGAAGCAACAATCGTTGTTTTACCAATGACAACCGTCTTTCCGGTCATAGTCTTACGAACTGGTTTTCCAAAACGATGGAAGTATTTCACCGACGGATTTTGTACACCGACTTCGGGTGGGAGATTCCCGCCTTGTATCACTCGAGTTGCGTTTACCGCGTCGACAAAATGTGCCTCAAACGGATTTTTATCGGGAGCTTGGGAATATCCTGTCTGTTTTTCGGTGCTAAAAAGCACTGAAAATAACATCAGGTTCTCGGGATCAAGATCTGAAGCGCTCAGCGTTTTATTAATAAAAAGATAATCATTAGCAGAGATTTGAACATCTTCATTGACTAAAAAATCAAGGAATGAGAAATGCATAGGAGTCCCTGCCTGCCATTTTGTTGAAATGACTTCAGTGATATAGACCCGTAGCTGCCCCTGATAATCTGATCCCTCATGATTTTCTACTTGAATATGTATGGTGATGATATTTGTTGAATTGTCCCAGTGAGCAGTTGTGCTTATGAAGACTCGAGGGGTGATGCGCCCTGCAGCGGATGTGATGTTTTTTTCAAAATCAGATTTTTGGATACTACTGCCGATCAGTGTCGCATAGCCTCCATCGATATAGGCTGTTGGATATCCCCAGATATCATAGTCGTTGATTCGGGCTAACGCTTTGGGGTTATCCTGCGGCAAACTGACGTAATAGAAAGGATAGTTCCCCGAGTTGTATAATTCATTTAAAATGATTGATATCTTCGGACATTCTGAACAGACGATTTTTGTTCCAAGTTCAATAAAGACAAATCGGGAGTAATTCTGCGTATTGTTTCCGTTATTACCATTTGTTTCATTATCATCAGGAGGATTAATAGGTGTATTCATTACCACGATTGTATAATAGGAACTTCCATCTGTAGAAGGATCACCGATCGGTCCATTGCCTGCAGCATCATCAATCTGGATATAATAATACCAACTTTCATTTGAATCAGCAGGAAGAGGAAGGCTTGCTGACCCTGAAAGAATCGATTTAGAGCTCCAAGCAAGCGCAGTTGCTGGTTTATAGTACAGTTTCGCCGATGTCACAGCGACATTATCGGAAAACGTCGTCGTTATTATGACCGGAGTTCCTGCATCTGCCATGGTATCACCAGTACTTGAGGTAATAGAAGGGGCAAGCGTGTCACTGGGTTCCGGTTTTTCTGCATCATTGTTTTCTGAAGTATTTGTTTTAGTCGTTTGTCCGGTAAACAACATGGTGTACCCTGAAGATACAAGAATAACTGATACAGCTACAAGTAGAATGACTTTGATGGGAGTATTCATAGCTATACTACTATGGTCGGATAAGATATATAAATTTAACGATTGTTAAGTTTTTTACTGTTTCTGATCAAAAACACACAAAAAACCAGAAAGCAATAATTGATGTTTCCTCCTGTTAAGTCTTCATATATTGCGCCAGGTTCCCTGCAAATGTCGCGATGAATGGATAGAGTCCAAAGCTCAAACTTCGCACCGTTCTATACCCCATTGAAGGAATGGTACTAAAATATCGTGTAACGTTCTGGAATCCTTTTTCCAGTTCTTCTTTTGTCATGTTTTTTGGTTCAAACACAACATTTTTACGATTATATTTTGACCAATCCTTTGTCAGTATTCGTCCTTCTTTTTCCAACCGATTATACAACGGAGTCCCTGGATAGGGGGTGAGGAGAGCAAAATTCACTGCATCAATACCAAGCGTCCCAATGTTCGTACGCATCGTCTGAAAAACATCAGGGGCATCTTCATCAAAACCAAGGACAAACGTCCCAAATACAGCCATTCTGTATTTGTGGATTTTCTTCACAGCACGCGTATAATCCTGAACAAGATTTGTCTGTTTGTGTGCACTGTTAAGTGATTCTTGGGAAAACGTCTCAAACCCACTGATCCACTCTATACAACCTGCCTCATGAGAGAGACGCAACAGATCTTCATCCTCAGCCAGAACATCAACGTTCCCGCCACAAACAAATTTCTTTTTCAACTTTCGCATACGACGAAACAGCTCTTTCGTATACGCCAGATCGATGGTGAGTGAAAAATCAGTGAAAAAGAATATTTTCTGCTGAAGAGATGCGATTTCTTCGATAACATCATCAAGAGGTCGACTGCGAAACACAGAACCATCCCGAATGTTAGCATCTTGACAAAAATCACATTTATGTGGACAGCCTCTTGTTGCCTCGATAGAATTCGTCAGTTGAAGACCTTTNNTTGTAGGTTTCCTTCTTCAAGGTCCTTTACCACAACTGGCCAGAGGCTAACCGCATCGCCAACAATGACACTATCTGCATGTTGTTTTGCTTCATCAGGTAATGCGGAAGGATGGTAGCCACTCAACACCACACGTTTTCCTTTTTTCCGAAAGATATCAGCGACTTCATAGGCTCTTGGGGCAAGTGCTGTTTTGAAATTGATGTGGACAACGTCATACTCCGCATCAAAATCAATCGTTTTATTTCCTTCTTGAATAGTCAGAGAATGATTTGATGGAGTGACCGCAGCTAACTGTCGTGCTGTAATCACCGTGGGAACAAAGGAGAATGAATATAGAAATGAACGATCAAATGAGGTAAATACAGTACTAAGGCTCATTTCATCGGTTATGAGAATCCGCATGCAGAATCAAAAAAAGAAAAGCGACATTTAAAGGTTCGTGTATGCCAGATCGTAACGAAAAAAAAAATAATCTATGGATGAACTAAAACGACACAAGGGGGAAGTCGCAGGTTTCTCCCCGCCTCCGTCCTCATCGCCTGAGAAAAGACATCCAAGGCTATCGGATACTGTTTCTTTTGTTGTTCAGCAAATCCTCTGGGCACATAAGGATCGTTTATGTACACATTCTGTTCGTCTAATCCAGTGACGACGACCCAGTGAAAGACGTTCTCACCAAGGATTGGGTGTAAATTGATAAAAACAATGGCTGGAATTGA
>DAYE01000076.1:7139-7264 GCA_002506745.1 Euryarchaeota archaeon UBA33 | reverse complement strand
GCGATGCTGTTGTTCGGCTCTGGGAAGATCGTCTGTACTGGAGCACGGAAGATCACGGATGTCTCTCTTGCTGTGGAGAAATTATCTCAAGAACTGTCATCTCTTGGTTTGATTCATCATTAATC
>DAYE01000076.1:333-7092 GCA_002506745.1 Euryarchaeota archaeon UBA33 | reverse complement strand
TTATTCAGGGAATGGTGAGGGGGTCTAAAGAATTGAATTGAAAAATCTTTTTTTCATTCTTTTCCTCCCAGACTTTTTAGACCCCTTCTCTTTATTCTCTTTTTCTCTGAACCTTAAAAAAAAAAATTTGTCGTAATTCTCTGAAACAATTTTTTTTTGATTAAAAAAAAGAAATGGGCGGGGGATCGTCCCCATGTTGTGTTATTGTGTTTTGAAGAATTCTTTCAGATCATCGACTTTTGGGTTCATCATTCCGCTGATTCGTATTGAGAAAATATCCTCTACCATCATGATTTCGCCGATATAGGCAGCGTATTTCTTTTTGATAAGCTCGGTGAATCGTTTTGCGACAGTGATATCTTTTGCGGTGAAACAGAGCATGATGTCGTATTCGCCTTGAAGGACACAAGCGGTTTGAACGAAAACACCAATGTTTTTTCCTGCGTATTTCTTAAATGAGTCCAGCACGTTATCGATGATGTCGCCTGCTGGCTGGTTTGATCGTTTCAGTAACATGATGTAGTGACGGACGCCTTGTTTCTCTTTGTCAGGTATCGCGGTATAGCCCCAGATCGTTTTCGTGTTCTCGAGACGTTTTATGATGCGCCATACTTTTTGTCTGGAGAAACCGCAGGTTTTGGCAATTTTATCGATACTTTCATTTGAATTTCGTTGCAGTTGTTCGATTACTCGCTTCTCATCTTGGTCTATTTGTTTTTTGCTACTTTTAGCCATATTCATGTACCCCCATGATATATCGATTTCATAAGAGCAGCTTTTTTAGCTCTTTTATTCCCTATAAAATCGAGGTGACTTGAGATTCACAATCTCATGTAGTGTTATAAATGTTTCGCATAGCATCCCAAAATGGCTAGTATAAAGAGCTTTTCAGAAACATTTATAAATCCAAAGATGATTTAATTTTGGGGGTTGCAGAGTTAATATATGAAATCTTTTTTTTACTCTCCAACTTCCCCTTTCCTCCCTTTATAGAAGCGGATTTCTTCTAATAGTGGTAGATACGAAACATGAGATGGTTTTTAAAACTTTAGATTATTCGGATGATACACGATGACAAACTGTTGTCTTGAAACAAACTGTACACGTTGTTGCATCAAAACGAACATGGTACTTACAACCCGTGACATTCAAACCATAGAAAAAGCAGGATACGAAGCGCGAATCTTCGTTTCAGAACGAAACGGATGGTTGCAACTGAAAAATAGTAAGGGACGTTGTGTGTTTCATAACGGGACAATATGTACCATATACGACCACAGACCAAAAGGATGTGTTCTCTATCCCGTCGTCTACGATAAGGATTCTGGCTGTGCTTTCCTGGACAGCGAATGCCCACAGATACTTTGTTTTCCTCTTTCAAAAACAAAGGAACAACAGATAAATATATTGGTTCATCATCTGGAAAAAGAAAGAAGAGAACGCATGCAGAAAAAAAACCTTACAAAACGGTAAAAAATTAAGACAGAAGATGAGTATATATCAAAAGAAGCACACTGTCACCCCTTCTTCTCGGAGAAAATCTTCTCAGAGCCTTTTTCTTTCCTTCTGTTTTTCTCTTCATAGCAAATTATAGCAAATTATTTAAATCACATAACAAATATTTTAACAATAAGAGGAAATTATGAACCATGACCTGAAAAAGAAACCATTCATCATCATCGCGGTTCTTCTCATGATCCTTCCTGCATGGTCGACGACTACCGTCGGCTCCATGCTTTTGGAAAATTCTTTTCCCCAACGAACCAGTCAAGGATCCAACATCTATGACTTACTCATCATAACACCAAAGATATTCCACTACGACCTTCTCCCACTCGTGAAGCATAAAAACAGACTAGGCATCCGAACGGTCCTTGTTGACACAGACGAGGTGTACGACCAGATGTTCTGGCAGGGCAGAGACGACGCGGAGAAAGTAAAATACTTCATTAAAGCGGCTATCGAAAAATGGGGAATTCATTATGTGTTACTTGTCGGCGGACGCAGCAACCAAGGCACTGACGAAAAATACTGGGTCCCCGTGCGATACAGCTCTCTCAACCGACCCTATGAGACCTACCCTGAGATACACTTCCTCTCCGATCTTTATTTCGCGGACATCTATGACAAGAACGGTTCGTTCTCAAGCTGGGATGACAATGACAACGGCGTGTTTAGTGAATGGCCGATTGATGAGCCTGCAGTGGATCACCCAGATCTTATTCCTGACGTGAGCCTTGGAAGGCTCCCCTGTCTCAATGCACAGGAGTTGCGCATCGTCATACGAAAAATCATCCTCTACGAGACGTTCGGGTGTGCTGATTCCTGGTTTAAAACCATGGTCGTCGTCGCAGGAGACACCTATCCCGGACGAACCCCGTACTACGACGGGGAGGTCTATACCCAACAAGGCCTTGATCTGATGACCGATTTCCGCCCCGTGAAATTATGGGCCTCTGATGGGACCCTGAAAAATTGGGTCGACGTCGTTTCAACAGTCAACAAAGGCTGTGGTTTCCTCTGGATGTCTGGTCATGGGAACCCGAAGACATGGGCGACACATCCACCAGATGATAATAACACATGGATTAATGGTCTTCGTATGCGTAGCCTACCGTTTCTCCACAACCATCAGAAACTACCAGTCTGCATCACCGGCAGCGGTTGTTTCAACAACATGTTCAATGTCAGTTTAGGAAATTCGTATTTTGTGTACGGGTTACCCACACCGTACTGTATCGGCTGGGCACTGATGATCCAAAAGGATGGCGGCAGTATCGCCACGATTGGTGCGACCGCGTTTAGCTATGAATCGCCTGATATCAATCTTGGGTATGGCGGTATTGAATGGCTGGACAGGCAGTTCTTCGCAGAATACAGCCTGAATCACACCGAGATTCTCGGTGACACCTGGAGCGCCTCCATCACCTCTGTTTTGAACGCTTGTCCCATCAATTGGTCCGATGGAACGGTCGATGGATCCGCGATCATAGTAAAAAATGTGCAGCAATGGGCGCTCTTTGGCGATCCAAGTCTGAAGATCGGGGGATACCGATAATTCACATCTCCACTGACTACACCAGATAGTACGAGGACTCGATCGATTCAGAAACCATCTATGGCCCTGGTTCCTCAGGACCGACATCGAAGAACCCTGAGGGGTTGTTCTGATTCTGATATTCGGTGATGATCCAATAGGCATTTCTATCAATCTTTGAGATCTGAATCTCATCGATACTCCCGGCATAAGGGTTTTGTCCACTCATATACCCATAGTGATGACCGAACTCAAGGGGTTTGGAATCATCTGCAATGGTAACAGGACCGATATCGATCGAGTTATCTAATACACCGTCGATGAAAATATATTGGTGAGTACCATCCCAAACCGCCGTGATATAATGCCAGTTTGTATCAACAATAACCTGGTTAGAATGGAAGAGATACTCCTGAGATCCATCATACAGAACAAAGAGAATAGTATTATTTTCTCTAATCTGAACGGCGTAACCTTCCATGTGGGAGGATGTCGCTTTTGAAATGATACTTTCATAGGTATTCAAACGATCTCTTTTCATCCAAAGGCTGACAGAAAATCTATTCGGAATTTGGAAGTTGAGTGAGGGGTCATTCTCTACCAAGATGTAATCATCAGATCCATCAAAACGTCGAGCATCCCCTAATTTTCCGGACATGGCTATGGAACCATGGTTACTCCCATGGTTTCCATTTTTCGTACTATCCTGGAAATCATTCAAATGCCATACACCTACAAAAGAGGGATCCCATACTCGTTTAGACATCTGTGTATTGACGCTGTCTGGGTTCCCATAATACATGTACAGTATGGTATCTTCATCAGCAGCGAGGTTTATGATATTGACCCAGGCGAGTAATTCACCATTAGAGCTTTCATACCGTTCAACCTCATGATACAACTTCGTTGCAACGCCAGGTCCGTTCATAAACAGGATATCACCACCATCGGACTGTGCTTTTGTTTGTAAATCAGGGTCGATCACATGGATGAATACGGGGAAGGAATCAAGATTTCCCGCTACTTGGGAATGATTGATTGAAATCTGTTTTCGATACTGCCATCCATCATCATATGGATTAAATGGAGTCTCTATAGTGCAGAATGAGAATTGTTGGCTTGTTGTCTCCTTATTATCAGACACAGTCACATCCCAGGTGTATTCTGTTGAGCTCTTCAACCCAGATATGGGAACCGTATAGGTCCCATCTGTTTTCAGATTGCCATTCCCACCACCAATGTCTGGGTAGGTAGTGACGCTATAGCTCATCAGATCGCCATCATAATCACTGATATGGAACTGAATCTCTGAGGTCGATAAAGGAAGGTTGGTCACTCCGTCCAAAGGATAGGTCGCAACAATATCCGGTGGATTGTTCGGAGGCCAATATTCCATCTCTTCAGCAGTGACTTTAGCGTATAATGCGTACCCGAACATCCCATAGGCCATGACCGGTGGAAGAAAGATGCTAAATCCGATTCCCCAGAAGCCAAGCGCAAGCCCTTGTTGTTGACCTGACGCGATAAAACCAGTGCCTGACATCAGCCCACCACAGCTCGTGATACCTGATGGTGTTTTCCATCCGACGAACAACCGTGGTATCGGAGCCATGATGATTGGGATAAATCGTGGGAGGATGATGATAGGGAACGCAGATCCTTCGCCGGTTGAGACGAAGTTGCAGAAAAACTGCTGGTTTGTCCCCGGACCGGACACAGGATCACCAGCTATGGTTTGTGTCGCAAGGATCTGACGTCGTTTCTCAAACTGGGTTAAAATCATGTCTGCGGATATGCCTGCTGGTAACAGAGCTTGTTGTTCAGCGTATTGTAGGATCTTGTGTTGTAGGTGTTGGGTTTCAACGGAACTCGGGTCTTGAGCATTCGCAGTGACCAACTCGGAAAATAACTCTTTCAGATAAATGCCTGACTCGTAGGAGATCGTTTGGGACGCCGGGATCCCACCGACTGAACAGGTGATGACTGCATCATTATTTGTTTGGGTATTTTTTTGTTGTGTGCTATACGTTGTGGTAGATTGAGACGAGTTGATTTTCCCAATCGCACAACCACTGAACAAGAGAAGTGCGACAACACCAGCGGCTAAAATAACATTTATTTGAGATTTTTTCATGCTTTTCTCCCTCTCTCAATATGATTTGTAAACTGTTTCCTTCTCAAATATAGAAGTAGTTCTCTATATAAATATATTCTTTTCTTCCATACATCATTTTATTCTCACCGAACGGTTTTAATAATAATCTTTATCAGAAATAAATACGAAGAAAAACAGACGAAGAAGCTACAGCATATACGTTAAAAGCCTGCTGTCTATTCTCTTTCAATCGAGTAAATCGATGTCGGAAACATATGACTAAAATTCAATCAGATAAAAAAATACTCTTTACTTCGTTCATACTCATGCTGTTGGTGTGCTCAGGCTGTATGAATATATCAGACGACGGCACGAATAACAATTCAAAGAAGGATACTCTTCTCTGGGCGGTTCTGTCGGCAGAGAGTATCTATCCACTGGGTGTGACCAATGATAATTTCTGGACACTCGTCCCTAATATTTTCGATGGGCTTGTCGAATTTGATGAAAATTTCCGTATTTTACCCTCTCTCGCTCTTTCATGGAATAACCCTGATAGTCTGACCTGGCGTTTTTACCTCCGTCACGGAGTAAAATTCCATAACGGGAAAGATTTTACCGCAGAGGATGTCAAATACTCCTTTGAGACGTTCCATAGTAGCTTTGATTCGATTGTGAGTGATATCATCATCCTTGATAATTATTCGATCGAATTCAAAACAACTGAACCAAATCCTGGTCTTCTTTCACGTTTGGCACACACAGGTATCATTTATTGCAGAAACGGTACCGGGCAACCTGGAGACCGTGCACTACTCGGAACTGGGCCGTATCGATTAGCAGAGTATGAGATTGATAATTATACAACGTTAGAGCGGTTTGACCAGTACTGGGGTGAAAAACCTGAAATTAGGACTGTCGTGTTTAAAGCAATAGAGGACGATGAAGGACGGTTGAATGCTCTTCGCTCTGGAGCCATTGATATCGCAGAATATAATATTGATGACAGGATTGATCAAATCATACAGGAGGAGAATATAACCGTGGTAAAGTTCCCGCCATTGTCCACCTATATCATCGGATTTGATATGCGAAAGAATGGAAGCTATGGATTTCCTGATGGTATGAATCCTACCGCTGATGTTCGTGTGAGAAAAGCGATCTATCAGGCGATCAATATCACTCCTCTGATTAATGGTCCGTTTAAAGGCTTCGCAAAACCTGAATCCCAATTGATTTCCTCCTATATCTTCGGGTATAATCCAGAGATAAAACGATTGCCATATAATGTCACCTCTTCCAGACAGCACTTGGCTGAAGCAGGGTATGCACAAGGGTTCGATATCGCTATGGACTGCATTACGGAAGGATATGAGTATAATGCAGAAAATTGTTTTCTTGTCGCCCAGCAGCTTTCCAAGGTTGGAATTCATGTCATTTTGAATAATCTCTCAAGTGATGAGTATAATAACAAGGTTGTTTCGGAGAGGAATACGTCGATGTATTTGATTGGATTTGGAACGATCTCAGCAGATGGAGGGTCTATGTATGATCTTTTTATTCGGTCAGTGGGAGAATATGTAGGCACGTATAATAGTGGATATTATTCGAACGCAGAGGTAGATCG
>DAYE01000076.1:0-166 GCA_002506745.1 Euryarchaeota archaeon UBA33 | reverse complement strand
ACTTGGCTGATAGCGTTTTCATCTTTGATTCGATAGATTGTTTCTTTCTCCCGTTTCGATTTCGTGATGATATCTGCATGCAGCATTTTTTTCAAATGAAAGGAAAGCGCTCCTTTTGTGAAATGGAACTGCGCTAAGACCTCTTTGAAACTTGAATCAGGATGCA
>DAYE01000070.1 GCA_002506745.1 Euryarchaeota archaeon UBA33 | reverse complement strand
TCCGATGATGATCATCCCATATATCGAGAATGAATGAACAAAGGTGTCAATGATGGTGTTGATGAAAAGCTTCCCGAAGGGCTCCCCGGTTTTTTCTTTAAGATAAGGGATACGCATCAACTGCCCAGAGTACCCCGGAGTGAAGCTCCCGTAGAAGATCCCGATCAGATAGATTTTCAGGGAATCTAGGTATCCCATGGTGATTTTTTGTTCTTTTAAAATAATCTGCCATTCCACGTTCCGGATCACAAGCAAAGGGATTGTAAGAAGCAGCGCATAGACCATATAGATTGGATCAATGGAGAGAAATGCGGTGATGATTTTCTGCAGGTCCAGTGAGTAGACAATGTATGCAAGGATACCAAGACCAATGAATGGGAGAACGAGTTTTAATTTTCCTACAAGGTCCTTTACCATGACAAACAGGTGAAACCATCATGGTACTTTTATGGTTTATTCATCTGAGATTTAAACCACTATACTGGAGCGATACGGACTATAAACGGACCGAATGCAAATCCCTGTCCGCTCCAATCCTCTGCATACTTCACGTGCACCTGAATTGAGATTTTACCAATCCCAAAAACAGTTTTATCTGGTTGAATAGTCAACGTGTTTCCAACATCAAGAAACGCAAATGAATCAACTGAGGAGATATTGATCCTCCCAAGCATCCCTCCTTCAATAGTGATGCTCCAGGGGATGTTGCTGACGGGTACTTCTCCGTCGTTTGCGATAGATGCTTTTACAATCCCTCTCCCACCAACAACATCACTAATGCGAAGTTGTGGGTTCTGCCCGGAAGCATTTTGGAAGCTGACCGCTGGGTCTCCAAACAGGTTCGTCTCATAATAGACCCACCGCATGCAGGACCGTTGGATCAGGAACAGGTTATCTTCTTTGGAGTCATGGTTCGCCCGTCCGATCTCCCTGATGTTCTCCCCGAACACTGCATCCCAGAACTGNNCCCTGGGTGTTTTTTACCGTAAAATACTCAGCGATGCAATCCACACCTTCGGGGTTGTCAAAACCACCGGACATGCATCCCTGGGAATAGACGAAACAAAAATTATGGTCGTTGGTCAGAGCACTAGCATCTCCATTGCTCATTCTCATGTTATAGTCGTAATACGCGTGCCCATCATGGTTGATCAGATGAACGCCGTTGTTGATCCTGTTGATGATTTCCTCTTTTGGCCAGCCAGTTCCCCAGGGGTTCTGCGGGTCAAAACCCGGGTAGAGTTCATCATAGAGTCTATCAATGTTATAGAGACTTGCTGGGATGCCGACGGTCGTGAAACCGTTTTCATTGGATCCGTTGATCAGCTGGTTCATCGTGGTTCCACCAAACGAGGCGATCCCGTAATCCCCGAGGTACTCACCAGCGAATGTCGCCTCACCTAAGTAAGTGTCCCCTGGTGGTAATGAGAGATACTCCACGGTTTTGTGGACGAAATTCTCCACCTCTTCAATGGTATCGGCACAGGCACGGCCGACGTAGACATCCGCGATCAGGTCCACATCCGTCCCGTTCTGTCCATCGTTCGGCTCCCCCCAGTACTCATCGCCATCGGAGTTATACGGCCCGTCAAGGCACGCGTAATACAAGTCCGCTGGCATCAACGTATCATAGGGGGTGACGTTCTCATCCATCCCTTCCACATACAGCATCTTCGCAGGGATGCTATCGGTATCACCGCCCAGGAGGACATAACGAATCCCAAGGTTCGTATATGCTGTCTGCAGGTATGCCCGGATAGCCTCAGGGGTGTCCCCACCGACATCAGATAAAGTCCGGATGATGGTTCTTATCCCAGTCGCATTATGTTGCGCAGCCAAGGGCAGGAAACCATCTCTTAACGCATCAGTCGTCAGAATAAGAAGATCGTATTGATCTGACATCATCGTGTTTTGTAACGCTTTAGGATAGGAGCTTTCCATTTGAGGGTTCTGTATTTTTGAAAGAAGCTCAGAACGATCCGTTGGTAAATTTCTGTACATGACATTCTCATGAGGTTCTTGTGATAAACTGACCGTCACTGTCAGGGTAGGATAATGAAACACATCCCCGGTCGCCGGGATGTACTGTACTGGAGACAGCAGGAGAACAAGGAGAGAATACCCCCGGAACTGATACACCCCAACCTCTGAGAAGAGCTGTACTGGGTACTCGTTCGATGACTGATAGAGGACCTGATCCGGCTGAGGAAGTATCTCAGGTGCATCAGGAATAAGTGGAATGGACGCTCCGCAAGGCTCGATGGTAAATCCGGAGCCAATAAACGTTTTTTCACCAGAAACAGTAATAGAATTAACCCTGGTATCCGGCGGAAGCAGCATGTACGCTCCTTTCGTGGGTAACAACGGCTCCCCGGGGTTCCCTGAACAGGGTGCATCCTGAATGATGAGCCGGTCATATACATCTGTTCCGACAGTGATTTGTGAAATCACCGGTGCCGGAAACGAATACGTCATCTGGATAGAATCAACGACCTGCTGAGAGGTCGCACCACTCGTTACCGAAAACAGTGAGACAAATAAGATAATTGAGATACTAACAGCCTTGATACTTCCCCCGATGATACCCTGTTTTATTTTCATACTATCCCACTCTGAATTATTCTATTCCCTTGAGAATATAAATACTTATCCTTCCTTGTATTCCCCCTGTAACTCATTCAGGATTATCTCTGCGGTCCATCTCGCAGCATTCCCCGCGACACTGGTACATTTGTCGACATGAGCACCTGCTTTCTCAAACGCCTCATAATCCTGTTTATCAAGGAGGCTATAGCTTCGTCCGAAGATTTTCTTCTGCACATCGCAACAGAGAGGCGAGCCGTACTCCCCAACGAATTTATCATAAAGCTTTCTGGTATACTTAAACACCAGGCGTTTTTTCTGCCCCTCAGAAAACTCCTGATACGTCCGACCAACAAGAGTGCTGATCGCCATCATCCCCCCAGCGAGCGCACCACAGGTCCCCTGCGCCGATAGCGAAGTACCACCCGTCAGACCCTGGGATGCCCTAAATACGCTGTCGTCACCAATCGCAAGAGTCTCCTTTAACGCCGCAAGCACGCACTGNNCAACTCCCCAGCTGTGCTTCATAGTCAAATGCACGCTTGTACACATCGTCTAAAATATCCTTTTGAGATGTCATGTGACTCTGAACCGAACATTAGGATATTATTATTTGCTTCACGTGCAGGAGTTTTTGTAGCATCATCTGGATGAACGAGAAATTAGGTATTGAAGATTCGATTACTTTCATATTGAACGTGAACATCTGGTCGTCGATTACCACAAAATCAAAAAGAACAGACTCATGGTCCGCCTTTTGGATGCTGACTCGATAGGTTTTATCATATTCGAGGCCGAGAATACATGTTCCGTTCTCATCTGTTATTCCTGATGCAGAGTGATCCGTATCTCTCCCGGTCGCATTCAGGGGGACTCCTCGCAGTGGAACACATTCGCAACCATCACCTTCGAACACATTGAACGTGATGTTTGCATAAAATTCAATGGGTGCACTCATACTTTTTGTTGTTTTTTGGCTTCTGGAGATATATCCTGCATTTGCCGCGATGATCAAAGAAAAAACCGCGACGAACACCACCACTATTTTTACAATGACTGATGACATTTTTTTCATAGATTTTCCCCTTATTACTATATACTTAACATTCGTTAATTATTTATAGTTTTGCACAAACACACATCCTGCATATAAAAACCTGTTTTTTTTTCAGGAAGAGGAAATATTTATTAGTTCCTATGTTCTACAACTGTTGATTATTATGGATGAGGACGTTGTTTTTATCAAAAGCGATGAAGAAAGAAGCGTCACAAAGAAACCTGGGAAGCTCTATCGATTGATGATAAAATCCCATAAGATGGAGGCCATCATCGCTGAAATTGATCCTCACACCGAATCCAAACTCTTCCAGCACGATGGGGAAGAAATGCATCTTGTTCTTGAAGGTGAGATGGAATATACCGTTGGTGAAAAAAGCTATAAGCTCTCAGTCGGAGACCTCCTGTGGCATAAATCCATGCTGATTCATCACGCAAAAAACACCAGTACGAAAAAAGTCGTGTACATCACGATCGGGACACCACCGAGTTTCATGTCAAGCATGGTCTAACTCATCGAAATACAGACAATCCCCACTCAGGATCTTCTTTGTTTCTCCGCCTGCGGTCCACAGCAGAAGAAACCCCGACTGGTCGACATCAACAGCAGTCCCTTGCAGGGTCTCTGTCATTGTCTTTACCCTTACGCTTTTCCCAAGTGTGTCTGAATACATCTTCCATTCGTCGATAATCTCTGTGTATCGCTGGCCTTTGAAAATCTCGTAGCAGTGCGCAAACATCAAAAAAAAGGTTTTTAAGAATTCATGATAATCAACTGGGTGATGTACTTCATTGAGCAGTGAGGTGGATTTGCTTTGTATCTCCGCAGATAATTCCTTCAGTTCGACAGCAAGGTTTATTCCAAAACCAACCACAACATAATCGATCGTCGGTCCTTCTCCTTCAGATTCAAGCAGAATGCCAGCGATCTTCCTGCCATTCACCCGAACATCATTTGGCCATTTGATGGTCGCATAGGTCCCATATGCGTTGACGGTCTTTGCCACCGCAAGGGCTGCGACAAAAGGCAGAAGCGATGTTTTCTCATGGGGAACACANNAAGATCCTTCGCAGACAAATTCGTCGAATCCAGTTCATCAAAAACAAATGGTTTTTTCACAAAATCAAGATTATTTAAGAACCCTGTAGTTTTTTTAACATAAGTTGATTCTTTCATACAACCTGTGAGAATCACTTATTTGTGCGGTGAACCACTGTTCGAAGCCATGATCACCGCCTGCACAGCGGCCATCGCAGCAGCGGTCTTCGGACCAGTCGATTGCGCTTTAGTCTCCTGTACATATTTCACGACCTGGTCCAGGATGTTATAGCGAGGGATGAAACTCGTATCATAGACGCCTAAGCGCCACTGCGGGTTGTTCATGACCACTTGGTGGAACGGGATGTTGTGACGCACGCCACTGATCTGGAATTCCCACAGCGCTCGTTTCATCCGCTCTATCGCCCGTGGTCGATCCTCGCCCCAGACAATGAGTTTCGCAATCATAGAATCATAAAACGGAGGGATAGTAAAACCCGGGTACACACCAGAATCCACACGGATTCCCGGCCCACCTGGCTCAGCATACCGGATGATCTTCGCAGGAGCCGGCATGAAATTATTCAACGGGTCTTCTGCATTGATCCGGCATTCGATCGAATGACCCCGCGGATGGATATCCTTCTGGTCATATTCAAGCTCCAACCCGGAGGCGACACGCAGTTGCTCCCGTGCGAGGTCAACACCAGTCGTCACCTCGGTGATCGGATGCTCAACCTGCAACCGAGTGTTCATCTCAAGGAAAAAATAGTTCCCGTCCTTAAACATGAACTCGCAGGTCCCTGCATTGTAATACCCAGCGGTTTTTGCAGCAAGCACTGCCTGCGCACCGATTTCTTTACGGAGCTCTGGGGTCAATGCACAAGAAGGCGTCTCCTCGATGAGTTTCTGATGACGTCGTTGCACGCTGCATTCCCGCTCAAAACAGTGAATCAGATGACCTTTCTTATCCCCGATCACTTGGTACTCGATATGACGGGGGTTCTCGATGAATTTTTCGATAAAAACAGCATCATCCCCAAACGAGTTCTTCGCAAGCTGTCGGACGGTCGAAAGGGCTTTTTCCATCTGCTGTTCGTCATTGACCTGTACGATCCCAATTCCACCACCACCAGCAGAGGCCTTTAACATCACTGGATAGCCAACCTCATGAGCAATGTCTTTTGCCCGTTCATGGTCAGCGATCGCCTCAGTCACACCAGGGACGACCTTGACTCCAGCCTGGATCATGGATTTCTTCGAATCAATTTTTGATCCCATCAGCTTCATCGCAGAAACTGGCGGGCCGATGAACTCGATGTTGTTTTTTTTACACATCTCAGCGAACTCGGAGTTCTCCGCCATGAACCCATACCCAGGATGGATCCCTTCTGCACCGGATTTCAACGCAACATCGATGATCTTCTGTTTATTCAGATAACTTTGACTTGCTGGGCCTGGTCCAATATTAAACTTCTCGTCAGCGTATTTCACAAACAACGCGTGTTGATCCGCGTCTGAGTACACCGCGACGGTTGCGATCCCGAACTCTTTACAGGCTCGCATGATACGAATCGCTATTTCCCCCCGGTTTGCAATCAGGACTTTATTGAGCATACCACATCACCATTTACAGAATCTGCATGAGAATGTCTCCACTACTCACTGGAGCGCCTTCTTTACAAAAGATTTCCTTTACTTCCCCTTCGGTTTCGCATTTTATCTCTTGTTCCATCTTCATTGCCTCAATCGTGGCGATGACATCTCCTTTCTTGACTATATCGCCTTTCTTTACTTTCACTTTCAGGATGGTTCCTTGCATGTTTGATTTGATGCCACCTTGGATGTCCTTTGGTTTTTCTGGAGCCGCACCAGCAGCCCCTGCGACAAGATAACCGCCTGAGGGGATGACCTTCACTTCGTAGGGTTCTCCATCGACCTCGACTTGGAACTCGGTGGGGATTTGCACAGGGCCTCCTCGTTTCTCTGGTGGTTGAGTCTCAAGCCAGAGTTGTTTTACTTCAGGGAAGGATTGTTTTACCATTGCTCTGGTGAATACGTGATCGATAGGCAACGGGAGTGCATCTGAGGTAAACTCTGCGATCGCTTGACCTTTTAAGAACTTCAAGCCGACCTGTGGATAAAGGATGTAGGTCATGATGTCTTCTTCTTTCTTGATCAGGGACCCACCGTCGATTTCCTTTAGTTCCTTTTTCTTTTGATCCCAGAGTGGTTCTAGTAAGTCTGATGGTCGGCATTCAATGACTTCTTCTTTCCATGTTGGGCCAAGGACTTTTTTCATGATCTCTGGTTTAATTTCCGCTGGTGGTTTACCGTACATCCCACGACAGTAATCCTTTGTTTCTTTTGGAATAACCTTATATCGTCCATGCAATACATTCATAACTGCTTGAACTCCAACCACTTGACTGGTCGGTGTCACAAGGGGTGGGAAACCAAGTTCTTCTCGCACCCGTGCGGTCTCATCAAGAATCTGTCGATATTTATCACGCGCACCCTGTTCCTCAAGCTGGAAAATCAGATTTGAAAGCATCCCCCCTGGAACCTGATGGAGGGTAACACTCGGGTCGACCTTCAACGCATCAAATCGATGAAGATGTCGGTATTTCTCCCAGACTTTGAGGAAATAGGTACGACATTCAATAAGCAACTCTAAATCATACTTTGTGTCCCATTCTGTTCCTTGTAATGCGGCAACAACACTTTCCGTAGCAGGAGCGGCTGTTCCTCCTGAGATTGGCGATATCGATGTATCCAAGATGTCCGCTCCAGCTTCAACTGCCCGTTGATACGCCATCCCGGTCATCCCACTCGTGCAATGAGAGTGAAGATCCATCGGTAGGTTCACACCAGCCTCTTTGGTCCCTTTAATAATATCATAGGCACGTTTTGGGGAGATCATCCCAGCCATGTCCTTGATACAGACCGAATCAGCACCCATCTTCTTCAGCTCAATGAATTTATCAACGAAATAGTCAACGGTATGAATCGGTGAAATCGTATAACTCAGACATGCTTGGACGTGACCGCCGTTTTCTTTCGCTGCCTGCATCGGGACTTTCATGTTGCGAAGATCGTTAAGTGCATCAAAGATACGGAAATAATCACATCCGTTTTTTTTCGCAAGATAAATGAATTTCTTTACCACATCGTCAGGGAAGTTCCAGTATGCGACAATGTTCATCGCCCGCTCCAGCATCTGCAGAGGCGTGTTTGGCATTGCTTTTTTCAGTTTATTTAATCGCTCCCATGGATCCTGGTTGAGGTATCTGATACATACGTCGTAGGTAGCACCACCCCAGATCTCTAGTGAGAAAAACCCGACCTCGTCAAGTTTTTCTGCAATTGGCAGCATATCTTCTGTTCGCATTCGTGTCGCGAGTAGCGATTGATGTCCATCTCGCAGAATCATTTCATGTAGTTGCACCATATTGTGTTCCCTCCAGTTCCCAACAGGTCTCTTTTAATCTATTGAGTGGATGGTTTAAACGAGAGATGGTACCCTGTAAACCTACTTAAGAATATCGGGGAGAAAACCGCGACCTTGAAATCGATGATTTTTATACACCATGAATACAAACTTGATTAAATCATGATACAAGAACAGCACAGTAATCTATTTCTATAAGATGTATTATGTAACCCAAATTCATTTGGGGGCGTGTCCATGAAGCACCAGATTATCCTCATATTTATAGGCGTTTTTCTCCTGAGTCATTCTGTTATACCGATATCTGTCGGTATTCCAGCCGGAGGGCTATCAGAAGGAAATATCTCGTTTGACTATCGTAATGTCACTGTTTATGCGCCAGCGGTATCTCAGTTAGATACTGGATATATCGGTGTGATTTCAACAATTACCGTCACAATCCAAGGAAATGGAAGCGGACGGGTGTTCGTTGATACACTTCCTCTCACAGATGTGGATATGCAAGGGTCCGCTCGCCTTGCCGTTAAAGTTGCTAGTGCCTTGGTAAGCATGGATACACGACCACACCTTGATCCTCTCATCTGTGATTTCTTCTTCGTCGTGCGTACGACATCTCCGATGATTGGTGGCCCCTCTGCGGGAGCGATGATGACGATTGCAGTGATATCACTCTTAGAAAATTGGACGCTAGACAACACTACGGTAATGACTGGAATGATCAATCCAGATGGAAGCATCGGTCCTATCGGAGGAATCCCCTATAAAATTGATGCAGCCCATAGCGTGGGAGCAACACGGTTTTTAATACCAAAAGGACAAACGACGTACACAGAGATGGTCACCGAATATCAAAACATCAATGGAGTCACCTGGCAGAATACCTATCCTGTCACTCGAAATGTCACCGAGTATGCCCAGACGAATTATGGAATGGACGTCTTTGAGGTTGAAGATATAAACGATGCACTCCTTTATTTCACCGGTTGGACCTTCCCTGTCAAAGAATCCCCTGATAGCGTCACCACAGAAGATTATTTCGCCGCGATGAAACCCTTAGCAACAAATCTCTTGGATGAGGCACGGCAGTCTTATCGAAACGCAAGTGAAATGTTTAATGACACAACGATACCAAACAGATATCCAAATTATTATAAGAATCAGGTGACTGATTATCTGAACACAGCCTCCGATCGTCTTGATGAATCATCACACTGGTATGATGAAGAAGTGTATTATACGAGCACGAGTAAATCATTCCAATGCCTCATTGACTCCCATTTTGTCACCTATATCTGTCGATATTTTAACTCTGAGAACCAAGAAGAATTAGTCCAATCTCTTATTAATCAAACAGTTCGAAACTATCAAAACAATACTAAGTTGGCGAAGAATGCTTCCATCAATGGGATGGTAACGTTACAATGTGTTGGTGCAGCACAACAACGCGTCAATGAGGCTGCATCGTACCTTTCTGAGTCAAACACGAGTTTTCAAAATACTGATTATTTCACTGCGTTGTACAACGTCGCCTATGCCCAAGAGCGAATCGAAAGTGTCCATTGGTGGTTGAACATCTCCACCCCGTTTCATGATTCCGGGGAGATTAACGAAACAATGATAACAAGCCTTGCAGAAGAATATCTTGATGATGCGCAACAAGCGATTACATACTCCGAGATTATATTAAACGAAATGGGGGCGACATCAGACTATCTCAACGACGCAAAGGCTCTTCTTGAGACCGCTCGCAGCGAACAAGAAAAAGGATATTCTGCTGCCGCGTTGTTCGGCTCGTTTGAAGCGCTTGTGAAGGCAAATCTTGCCTTAGAACTCGTTGACGGAGTCACCGATGATAAGGTAGAACGAGCCAGAGGACAAGCTAGTGTCAGCATCACAGAAAGCAGAACCCTTGGCATTGAGCCTGTTCTTGCAGTGAGTTATTATGAGTACGGGCAGAGTCTAGCCAACGAATCATCCCTTGATACCGCGATTGTGTACTATAAATACGCTGATTTAATCGCTGGAGCGTTACGATTCACCACCCCCTATGGTGCTGAGTCCTCCCGCTATGTGGGTATCCCTGATAAAAACCCTGTTATATCCTGGAATTTTGGACCGACCCGGTATATCGGGTTATTCATCCTCTTCGCATTAATCGGTGGAATCGCGGGGCTCGGATTTGGGATTTTAATCGCTGGACTTTTTGGTCCAAAGAAACAAAAAGAACAATTGTTCCCAAAGGATACCGTCCCACGAAGTATCGAGGATTACTACAAAAAACAAAAATAAGACATCCTCATATACCTGGTTTATGGATATCTCCGGAGAACTCATTGATGACTATATTCTTGTTAAAAAAGCAAGTGACATTGGAAGGCTGTATAACAAAAGTCATATTGGGACAATTCTTCCATCGAATATCTTACGATTGAGTCTGCTTGAGGGCGTTTTTTTACTCGATGAAGGAAAAATGATTTTACATGAAAAGAAAAAACAAATACAGTTTTCAACTCTCCTGAAGCGTGCAGTCCAACAGACACCAGAGTTTGAAACGAAGTACCTGGTGTATAAGGATTTGCGAAATCGAGGCCACGCGATCACCCAAGTCGATGATACTGCAGCTATCTCCTTTCGTAAGATCGCACAGAAAAATGAGACTGCCCCCTGCTGTGTCATCGCTGCGTATTCTGAACGGGACATCCTTGACATTGAGGTAACAAAACAGCTCATCCGACACTACGTGAACAGGAATAATAGGTTATGGTTCGCCTTGGTTGACGAAGAAGGAGATCTCACCTATTACGATATATCAACTGTTGATCTCACAGGGATCATTTTTGAACAAAAATACCCAAAAGGTACTGCTGTGCTGTTGAAAAATCGTCTGATTGTCTTTGATAAGAAACTCTCTGGCCAACTGCTTCAAAAGGAGTTTTTTGGTAAACCCTTCGGAGAAACGTTGCAGCTTTCATTTGTCGAAGCATTGTATCTTCTTGAAAAAAACGTCCTGGAGATACAAACCACAGATGGAACTATTCTTTCTGAGGAGAAATGCGTCCATAAAATGCAGAAACTTCAGCCGGATATTGTTCAGCGACTCATGGTGTTCAAGGACCTGAAACAGCGGGGGCTTCTTGTGAAAACCGGTTTTAAATTTGGCGCGCATTTCCGGGCGTATTCAAAGCATCCAGAGGCGACACACGCTGAGTATCTCATTCATGTGATCGAAAAAGGTTTTACGAGCGTCTGGGCTGAGGTCAGTCGTGCTGTTCGTCTCGCGCATTCAGTGAATAAAGAATTTATTTTTGCCTGCATCGATGAGGGGACTATTGATTATATTAGATTTGGACGACTGCGCCCATAAATTTTCATAATGTATTTATACTTCGTGAGCTATTCGGCCAATTCCTTATTTGAGGGAGGAGATTATTATGCTTCAGATCCGGTGGCATGGCCATTCCTGCTTCGAGATAACAAACGATGTTACGATCGTTACTGATCCTCATGACGGAAGATCGATTGGGATTCCCGCTCCTACAGTCACAGCGGACATTATTTTAGTGTCGCATAACCATTATGACCATAATAGCGTCAAATCCGTTGAAAAAGAAAACTCCAGGATAGTCACTGATGAGCGGAAACGTACCATTGGCAACATTCAGATTATAGGTATCCCCGCGTTCCATGATGCTGCGCATGGAGAACGTCGGGGAGCTGTGGTTTTGTATAAATTCATCTCTGACGATGTGACGTTCTGCCATCTCGGCGACCTGGGCCATGAGCTTGATGAAAAAACAATTCAACAAATCGGTAAAATCGATATCTTGTTTATCCCAGTTGGCGGTAACTATACAATTGATGCAGAGCAGGCATGGCGGGTGGTGCAAGCGTTGAAACCAAAGATTACGATTCCCATGCATTATCGTATCGAGGGATTGTCTATCCCTGTTGCTGGTGTTGATGCTTTTTTGGAGAAAAACAGATATAAGGTTCTTAAAGTCGGCAACGAAATTGACATAGAAAAAGATGAGTTACCAAAAGAACCGGAGATCTGGGTTTTTACGTTGTAGGTTTTTTTTGAAACACTTCTTCATTGACACAATTTGGCGGGATTCCCCCTTTTAATCCTATGATCATATTTTCTGCAGCGATAAGCGCCATTTTTGTCCGTGTCTCAATGGTTCCTGATCCAGTATGCGGTTGCAGTACGACGTTCTTTAGTTTTTTTAGTTCTTCGGATAGTTCTGGTTCGTTTTCATATACATCCAGACCCGCCCCAAAAATCCACTGCCCTGTTAATGCTTTGACTAAGGCTTTTTCATTAACGATTGGTCCTCGTGCCGTATTGATAAGAACCGCTGTTTTTTTCATCAGGTGAAGTTGTTTTTCATCGATGAGATGATGTGTTGCTTTCGTTAAAGGGACATGGATAGATATGAAATCTGATTCTATGAGCAATTTTGAGAGAGATACCTTTTTTGCTCCAAGCTGCTTTTCGAGTTGTTCATTTTTCTGCTCATCGGCGTAGAGTACGTTCATGTGAAATCCTTTGCTTTTCAGGCCGAACGCAGTCCCGATACGCCCGGTGCCAATCACTCCTAAGGTTTTATGTGAAACATCCTGTCCAAGCATGAGCATGGGTGCCCAACCTTTGAAGTTCCCTTCTCGGGTAAACATGTCTCCTTCAACGATCCGTCGGGCGACCGAAAACAGTAACGCCCAGGCGAGTTCTGCGGTGGTCTCTGTTAACACACCAGGGGTGTTGCTCACCGGTATTCCTCTCTTGGTTGCAGCAGCGATATCAATATTGTCGTACCCCACTGCATACGAGGCAATCATCTTCAGATGTGGTTCTGCGTTGATGACTTCTTTATCGATGGGATCTGTCAGAAGACATACAAGACCATCTTTCCCTTTGATGCCTTCAATGATTTCTTCTTTACTAAGGACCCGATCAAAGGGGTTGACCTCAAGAGTGAATTCCTTTTGTAATGCATCAAGTCCAGGTTTAGGTATCTTTCTGGTCACAAAAATTTTCATAGGTTATCAGATGCCCTGTTCTAGATACGACGTTTGTTATTTAGAGATTTCTAAAAACATTTCATATGAAAACTATGCAAAGAAAAGAAAAAAGAGTGTTTCGGGGGAGGGGGACTGCCAAAAGGATTACTGTGTTTTATCTTTCATTAGTTTATCGAATGAATAAAACTGCAGAGTTCCATTTATGTCCAAAGCTGCATTTTGGTTCAACACCCATTGTCGTGTCGTTATTATCTTTGGTTGAGCGAATATTTTTATCTCAGGGTACTCTGGATTTTTCGTTTTGTCATTCAGTCGATAGACCGACCAATTGACCTTAATCGGTTCCATTGGTGAGTAATCCCCGATATAATCGATATATTGTTTGGTCAGGTTCGCATCATACGTATAATCGGTGATTCTGAATTCACTTTTCACTAACGTTTCTCCTGTTCCTGCGGAATAGTACGGTTCCTCGATAAGATTCGCATTGTATTGGAAGTAGCCGACGAACATGTATCCCCAGTCGTTTTGATCATAGGGCGGGCCATTTTGACCATCGGATAAGTCAAAAGTTTTTGGGTTGTTTGTATACAGATAATTGAGGACACTATGGTATTGACCCCATGTTGCGACATATTGTTTATTTGGAAAGAGATAGGTTCCCATGCTGATGTTATCGATTCCCCCAAAATGACAATTATCGGCATCGATACTGCAACTATGAGCCATTTCATGCAAGATGAGTGATCCGAGTTGAACCCGTTTCCCTCGTGCCGTTGGAATGGCGCCACCGAGCACGAAATTAAAGATATTATGTAATGGTTTGATCCGTGCCGAGACATATGCTATTTGTGTCGTGTCATAGACATTGTTTTTTGAGGGGTGCTGGAAACCGCCGCCGTGGCCGATGACCAAATATCGGAAAATCCCTTTTCGTTCATCAGGGAAATAATGATCATAAAACTGTAGCATCATACCAGAGTCTTGTGATATTTTCGCGATGTGTGGAAGTACTTGTCCACCACCATTTGCCGGGCCATCTGGCCAACCGTCATCGATCAGGAGCTTGATATTGTGCTGAGCGAATCTCTCAATAAGTCCCTGCTTTGTTTCTTCAAAGAGGATGTGTGCTGGGTCAAAGGGACCACCTTTACCCATATAATCGACTTCATAATAGATATTCTGAATAAAGGGGTCGGCAAACCATTTTGCCATTTTATATTCCTCAATATTGTTCAGTCCATCGAGGTCTGGGTCCAGGTTATTGTGATCGTCCCAGGTGAATGGATCATATCCCCATCTCCACTCCCATGCGGTTGGAATTCCATCGCCATCCGGGTCGAGTTTTGAGTCATCCACAGTTGGGTCTGTCCCCAGGACGTTCACTTCCGTCCAATAGGGGATAAAATCGCCGTCGTAATCGATTTGATAGATATTGAACCAGATTTCAAACGTATCCCCTAGATAATAACCGTATCCGTCTTTATCCTTGAAACTATCCTTCCCTGACCATCGGCCTGTCCGAAAATCATAGGTTACTGTAAAAGAGTCTCTTTCGATATTCTGAGTTTTTCGTCCCAATAATCCAGATTTTGTTTGTTCCATAATGGTGAGGGTGATTACTGATGTTTCTTGTTCTTCCGGTACATCTTTCATGATTTTATTTTCCTGAAATATGGTGTCCCAGGTGTTAAACATGACTTCGGTGGTCCTCCCGTGCTGTGTCACATCTTTGCTGACGTATTCTAACCCGTCCATGTTTGAGATGAAATAGAACGTTGGTTTATTTTCCCAGGATTTCCCGGGTTTTAATAATTTATTAATGAGATCACGATCGCGGATTCGCAATATTTCAAGGACAACACCCTGGTTCTCCAGAGGGCTTATCTGTTCATCAAGAGGAACGGAGGTTTGTTGAAGCGGAGTTTCTTTCTTGGTCATATAATACTCCAAATAAACATAAGTCCCAGAAACAAGTAAACCAGTGATAACAAGTAGCGAGACTCCTATCATTATTTTTTGTTTCCGTTTAACGTACATGATGGTATGCCTCCAGTATGGAGTAGGATTGGATTGATATTAATAATATAGGTTACAATTTATATAAAGTTATTGGTATTGAAAATATGTTCTTGTTGTTATTCACAGATAGAATATCTATTTTCTATAATTTTTTTTAGGTTGGGTACAAGGAGATGATCAGCTCAATAAGAATTCTATTGAAGGAGGTATCGATTTTCTGTTTTGCCCCAATTCTCAGAAGCACACCATTGATGGAATCGATTTCTGTTTTTTTCCCCTGCTGGATACTTTGCAGCATAGAGGAATAATTTTGTGCGGTATCCTGTATGACTTCCTTTGTTTTTTCAATCATCTCCCCAGGAGAAACACGTATCCCATATGAGGATACGATCAAGCTTGATTCTGTGCATACAAACTCGGCGGTCTTTTCTAATAGCGGGTTTTCAAGCAAATACCCGTTTTTGCACCCCAGAAACCCTGTCAGCGGATTGATGCTTGAGTTAATGATTGCTTTTCTCCATATTTCCCTTTCAATATCGGTACTCATCTGGGTCTCGATTCCTGCCTGATTGAATACAGTCACAAGCGTCTTCAGTCTCTTGGAGGAATGACCATTGAGTTCTCCGAGAATGGTTTTTCCCTTCCCCGTATGGGTGATAATGCCAGGTTTTAAAAACAGGGCACCATGGGTCGTCACACCCGCAAGAATATGTTTTTTTTCGATGTTTTTTCCTATTTTCTGGATATTATCTAACCCGTTTTGAAGAGAGACAACCATGGTCTGATCATGGAGCAGGGGATGGAGTTGACTGCTAGCAGTCTCTGTATCATATGATTTCACGGTAAGAAGAATAAGGTCTGGTGAGAAGGAGATTTCTTTTGTTGATTCTACAGCAGGGACCATCCGTGTGAGACGCGTTTTTCCGTTGATGAGTAACCCTTTTTGTCGTATGCTGGTGACGTGTGGAGCTCTCCCAACGAGGACGACCGTGTTATGTTTCGCAAGTAACGCACCAAACAATGATCCAATAGCACCTGATCCAAAAACAACGATTTTCATAAGAGTATTCCTCTGTCTTTACATAGGTGTTCTATATCCGCTTGAGTCATGGTGAGAAGCGGACTTAAGATCGGTACGACACTATTTTTTTTAAGGAGCGCGATATCGGATACTGCCTGGGCTGGCGTCTCAAGCGTATGATCGGTGACTATTGCATCGCATTTTTTTTCAGAAACGATATTGGATAATTGCTGGTAGAATTCCTTTCTTGTTTGATCGATACATACTATTTCTGCATCAGTGAACCAATGTGAAAGAAAAAAACTGATAGCCTTCTCGTTGGATTGTTTCGCTGTGATAAAAATAATACGACATCCCCTTCGCATAAGATACCATGCTGCAAGAAGCGAAGACGGGTTCTTCACTAGTGCAAGTACTGTTCCTTGCGTGCCTAATGGAAGACCTCCGGCTCCCTTGATTTTTTCTGTAAACAGAAATGATTTCTTGTCTCGTATCTCAATAAAAAGCTCGAAATCAGGGGTGTTTAAATCCACTCTTGTATGTGTTGCATTAACAATATCATTTCCGATTTGTACAGCAACATCCTGGCTTGTGAACGGATGGATTCCAACTCTTTTGACCCTAATTGCGAAACTTTTTTGCTTGCTTAAAACATTTTTCGTAAGGCGTTGAGCTATCGTGGAAATATCCTGGATGTTTGATGTTGTTTGTACTGCTGGACTGAATGAGACGATACCAAAAATTCGAGGCAATATCTTGATACTCTTGGATAGGTCCATTGTGGTAAGATAGATTCTTCCTCGTTCCATTCCAATGACAACAGGTACGGTTTCTCTTGTGAAAGCATTTTTTATATTCCGTACAAGGATTGTTTCAAAATACTTTCGAACATAGGTGCTCTTTAGTGAAAGCTCACCATATCGCAGGAGGATCACATCGTACTTCATCACTTTTCAACATCAAACGGAAATACATTAACTTTTCACTGGCGAAACATTTTAGATACTTTGATGTGATATCCAGTCATATGAGTCCTTTTATCGTGGGACGTCGAAATCTAATTAAGGGTTACTATTCGCCTCCTCTTAAAAAAACCATTCGTCAAAAACTAAGGATAGGAAAGACATTTTATCTGCTTTTAGTGTTCATTCCTATTAGTCTTTTATTATATTTTTTTACTAAGGAAGACTCGGTTATTTTCATCACATCTGTGATAGCTATCGTTCCTCTTGCTCGAATAATGGGGTATTCCACAAAGGAAATTTCACTGCAGACAAATCCAACGGTCAGTGGTCTTTTTTCAGCTACCTTTGGCAACGCAATAGAGTTGATCATCGCGATTTTGGCTTTGAACGCTGGCTTAATACAGGTCGTCCAAGCATCCATTATCGGCAGCATTATTGGGAATATTTTACTTCTTGTCGGGATCAGTATTTTTGCCGGTGGTCTCCGCTACAAGAATCAACGGTTCAATAATGAGACCATCGCGGTCTCTTCAACCATGCTGATTATCGTCATAGCAGGCTTAGCGATCCCGAGTGTTTATGGGATAGTGACACCGAAGAATCCGCAGATTTCGATTCTCAGTAGCGCTGTTGCTATTGTTATGGCATTGATTTATCTCGCTGGGCTGTTCTTTTCTTTACGGACCCATAAAGATCTTTTTGACGCAAGCGATGAGATGAAAGCGACCCAGGAACGACCGACCATGAGCCGTCGTCTGGCTGCGTTAATTCTTTTCATTGCCATTATTGTTGTTACCTTTGAATCTGAAATTCTTGTGGGGACCATTGAACATACAGCACAAACGATTGGTCTTTCTCAAATGTTTATCGGTCTTGTGGTCATTGCGATTATTACGAATATCGCAGAGATATCAACCGCTGTTCATTTTTCTATGAAGAATAAGCTTGACGTCTCTATCGAGATTGGACTAAGCAGCGCAATACAGATAGCGTTGTTCGTCGTCCCAATCCTGATGCTGATAAGCCAGGTATTTAATTTTGGTTTCACGCTTGTGTTTACTCCCTTTGAAATCCTTGCGGTAATCCTGGCAGTCTTAATTGTGAACTATCTGTCTGCTGATGGAAGATGCAATTGGTTAGAAGGAGCACAGTTGATCAGCGTGTATTCTATCATCGCGATTGCGTTCTTTTTCGTCGTATAGATAAATTGTTTGATTTACCATTCTTGTTGGAACGTCTGTTCGACGTTTTGAAGTAATTGAGGGGCAGAAAATGAGATGCTCATCGGTGTGAGTGAGATTTTTCCTTCATTTAATGCTTTCAGATCAGATTTTTCCTCCATGTTCTTGAATTGTATTGGAGGTGTCCGACGAACAAACTTTTTTCCCGTTTTATGGAACAGTCTACCATATCGTGTGTTAAAAAGTGTTGTGATCTCGAGAGGAGTTGAAACAGTAGCTTCGAAAGGGATGTTCAGCGAAAAAAGATCAACATCCCGGAACGCTTTATTCATGATAATGCTGGTTACTTTTGTAGTGATTTTCGCAGCGTTCTCAAAGAGCGTGTTATTTTTTGTGGTATAAAAATCTGTTTTTTTATCACGGAGATTAACAGGGATGGAGAGCGATGAAGCAAGGGATCGGACACCATCGATAGCCCCTTCAATTGCTGCCCCGATTGTGCCGGAACTCAGTGTCCTTGCTTTTCCGATGTTTAGCCCAATATTTATCCCTGAGATAATCATTTTTGGTCGTACTGTAACAATGTCGTATAATCCTATTTGTACACAATCTGCTGGGGTTCCATTTAGGAGAAACATTTCAACGCCATCGTAGGTTATTTTTTTTATTTTCAGTTCCTTTTTTGTGGTGATCGCTTTCCCAATCCAGCTTCGTCCGCGGTCAGGTACAATAGCGGTCACCGAATAGTGCTTTGAAAGTTCCTTTATCAAGCTTACAAACCCTGTTGATTTGTAACCATCATCGTTCGTCACAAGGATGTCGGTCATCGGCAACGGAAAAAAACAGGGGCTTAATGAACCTTTCCAGTAGAAGGGATGCTTGTTGTACATTTAAATAGGAGCATTCTATGAGAGACCAAAGTATGATAACAAAGACGGAAAATAATCTGGATATCATCCTTATCACCGGGGAGTATTACGATGATCATCCGCTCTCGCCTGCCGGTGTTATCGCAAAAGTACTTGATGCGAAAGGATATCGGGTCGGTATCATCGAGAAACCAGAAACACAGGACCACTATACGAAGTTTGGAGTCCCTCGTCTCTGTTTTGGGGTGACATCTGGTTCTATCGATAGTATGGTTCATAACTACACTCCCCTGAAACGAAAACGCGTTGAAGATAAATACAGTGATGCGACAAAACTACCGGACCGTGCAGTCATCTATTATTGTAACAAACTGAAGCAATACTTCAAATCCAGCGTGATTGTCATTGGTGGTATTGAGGCGTCCTTGCGACGTTTTGCGCATTATGATTATTGGGATAACAACATACGACGGAGTATCTTGCTTGATTCACGGGCACATATCCTTGTTTATGGGAATGGGGAGAAACAGATTCTTGAGATTGCTGAGCGGTTACAACAGGGAAAGGAGTTAGTTGGAATACAAGGAACATGCATTCTTCGGAAAGATCTTGATTCAACCTTTGAACTTCTTCCCTCTTTTAAGGAGGCTGTGGAGGATAAAGCGAAATTCTGTTCGATGCAGATGAAGTTTTCAAATGACAAAAACCTCGCACAGGAGTATACGAACAGTTATGTTGTCCAGTACAAATACCCAGAGTATACTGCCAAGGATTTGGATTGGATCTATTCATTAAATTACTCAAGGAAACTACATCCAAAATCCTTGTTAAAAATGGGGAAGTTCTCCGTAGTGATCCACAGAGGATGTATCGGTGCATGTAATTTTTGTTCCCTGTCGCTTCATCAGGGGAATCGAATTATTTCACGGTCTGAGACAAACATCATTGAGGAGATCAGACGATTGACAACATACCCTGGATTCAAAGGATATATCGATGATCTTGTAGGTCCATCCTCAAACATGTATGCTATGGTCTGTACTCGTCCAGGATTGACTACCTCATGTTCAGAAACCTGTATACAGTGTCCACAGTTGGATAAAACCCATAAACGTCTCATTTCATTGTTACGTAAAGCTCGACAGATTGACGGAGTGAAAAAAATTTTCATCAGAAGTGGCATCCGCTACGATCTCGCACTGGAGAGCAGAGAATACATAAAGGAGATATCTGACCATCATATCTCAGGTTGTCTGAAGATCGCCCCTGAGCATTTTTCAAATAACGTCGTCAGTTTAATGGGGAAGGATAACAGACGGTTCGATGAGTTTTTATCATACTTTACTGCAATAAACCAACGGAAAAAACAAGGGTTACGATACTATTTTATGATCGGTCACCCCGGTGATACTCTCAGTGAGGTAATCTACTTACATGACATCATCAAAAAAAGGCATCTGGAGAACATTGAGCAGTTCCAGCTGTTTACCCCGACCCCCATGACGATCTCCTCTTGCATGTATTGGACCGGATACAATCCGTTCACCGGACGAAAGATCAATGTGGTCTATGATTACCATACCAAGAAAAAATTGAAGAGAGTCATGCTGAATCTGCCTTTGAATAAATCTGTAGCAGAAGAGGATTGATCATTCTCTGATGGTTTCTTCCTTACATCTTCTGCTTTATCTTCAATGCGATATCTTTCTCGAGGCATTCTCTACAGCGTTCTTTATCATTCGGTCGTTGTTCACTGATTTCCCAATCAGGGTTGGTCCGTACATACACAGGAACTGCCCTACACTGAAGATGCCAATGATAAAGAGAACCGTTTTTCTTCCAATAGTACGACATTCTTCCTTCCTCCTTTCCTTATTATGATATTCTTTTTCTGTATTTAACTTTTTTTTCTCATTAAATCTATGGGTTAATATACATCACAAACGATATGGTCTCAGATGAGGTGAGCATCTATGGATCAAAAACAGGTGTTGGAGCGATGGTTAAGACAGCTGAAGAAAAACGAGATCAGCCCTGATGCGGTTGGTCTTGGTCCTGATAAGGAGAAAGCATTGCGGTTTATCCGGGAAGAGCTTGAAAAAATCGAGGCGATGGAGAAAAAACAGGCTCCGTCTACTCAGTAAAAAAGAACGTTATTCCCACCGGAGTGCGACCACGGGGTCCATCTTTGCTGCTTTCCGTGCAGGGAGCACCCCAGCAGCGATACCGATAAGGATTCCGACGATGCTTGCGATGAGGAACCATTCTGGAGCGTATGATAATGCAATTGAACCGGTACTAAATGCTCCCCCGAGATTTTGTATACTATTGTTCAGGAGGTCAACGACAAACCAGCTTCCACTCGCACCAAGAATACACCCGGTGAGTCCACCTAACAGACCGATGATCATGGATTGATACAAGAATAGCTGTAGGATATCACGTCGTTTCGCCCCTACTGCCATCATCGTACCAATCTCCCTGGTTCTTTCGGTGACGGTCGCAAACATGATGTTCGCTATCCCAACCCCACCGATGAGCAGGGATATCAGTGCGATCGCTGTGATATAGGTTCTGATAACACTCATGATTTTGTCGACACGATCAAGGATGTACTGTTGGGTGATGACCACAAAATCAGAGTTCTGGTCTTTGTATTGACTTGCATCAGATCCTGTGCCGTTAAGGTAGTTTAATATTTGATTTTGTGCTTCTTGGACTTGCTTTGTGTCAGTCGCTTCGGCGAGAAGAATCGTGTAGGCGGTCACACGTTTTAGGATAGAACCGGCATTGGATCCGAAATAACTTGAATAATACGGTTTTGCCGGGCAGATAATCTCTGGTGTTCCTAGGGTGTTAAACATAGTAATGCTCGAACTTTGTTTAAGAATTCCAACGACTTTCGCATCAAGGGTTTTTCCATCGACTCGTCGCAAATAAATGGTATCACCGATTTGCAAAGGTTTGTCTTTCCCAAATACCTCAGCGACGTTTTTGCTGATCACAACCTCATTTTTTCCTTCTTGGAACATAGTTCCTTCTTCTAATTCCATATTCAGGATTTCGAGGATCGCTTCTGTACTTGCGTACATTGTTACTCCGGGTCTGGACTCCCATTTGAGGAACCCGTCTCGTTTTAAGATTTTGATAACAGGAACAACACCAACGGGCGCAACCGTTTTCATCGATGGTAAACGCTGAATATTTTCTACATCGTTGGTGGTGAACACAACGGATCGGATCGATAGCTGTGGTACCGCTCCGCCCGTCCCCATCCCAATGACCATCCCGGTTGGATTGAAGAGATTCCATTGTTCTGCAATAAAAGTACTTACGGAGTTTCCAGCGGTTGTGACCATGATAACGGAAGCAACACCTATGATGACCCCGATTAATGTGAGAAACGTCCGTATCTTATAGGACTTCATGGTATCAAGAGCCATCGAAAAGATATCTCGTATCATGTATCCTCCGAAACTTCTCCATCAAGCATGTTTATAACCCTGTTCGCAAACCGTTTCAAAGCGATGGCATGGGTAACAAGCAAAATGGTTTTCCCTTCTCGATTTAATGCAACAAGGAGCTCCATGATCTGCTCGCCAGTTTTTGTATCCAGATTCCCTGTTGGCTCGTCAGCGAGAATGATTGAAGGGTTATTGACGAGGGCTCGTGCGATAGCGATTCGTTGTTGTTGTCCACCAGAAAGCTCAGAGGGACGATGGGTCGCCCAGTTTGTGAGCCCGACCTTCCCAAGGAGTTCAGAGGCACGATGGTCCCTGTCAACCTTGGAACCTCCAAGAAAAACCATGGGTAATGAAACATTTCGTAGTGCAGTCATGGCTGGCATCAGATTGAATTTTTGAAAAATAAAGCCGATTTTTCGTCCTCTAATAACAGCGAGATCATTATCACTCACTGTCGAGATATTCACACCATCGACGATTATCGTTCCTGATGTCGGACGATCTAAGCATCCGATAATGTTCATCAGAGTACTTTTTCCTGAACCTGAGGGACCCATGATAGCGACAAAGTCGCCTTTCCGGATTTCCAAATCGACATTATTTAATGCTTTGAAATCTGTTTTTCCAGTTTTGTAGATTTTTGTAAGTGAATCGATTTCAATGACGTTTTCTGACATTCTTTATCCCTCGATCAAATAGGACGTTGCTGATTGGATATTAGCCTGTGACGAGACTAGAGGCGAGCACTTTTATTCGGTGTGCGACAATAAAGGATTTTGCGATGAATTCGATCTCAGCTGCTTCCTCAGGGGTTGATACTTGACCAACGATCAACATTTTGTTGCTCCTCGCTATCTGTTTTCTGCGTTATATTTAAAACCTCTTGTTGTACAACTCTTACCGAGCGTCTTTACGATTCTCTCCTGAAATAGTTTTCGGTTGTGCTTCTTCTTTTATTATATGAGTCATATGATTTGTTTTTCTTTCTCTTGTTTACTTATATTGTTACGAAAACATTTAAATGCTAGTGATGTATAACAAAAATTAGGAGGACGTATAAAATGAGAAAAACCTTAATTGGCGGTAGTCTGTTGGTTGTATTGCTTCTTCTGATGTTACCAGCAGTGACCGCAGAGCAAGTTAAAATAGCACAATCCGCAACGATAACATCTCTCAATATTGAGACTACGTATCTAGAGGTAATTCGACAAAAATATAAAGATAATCCATCCCCACAAATCATTTTCATCACATTGGCTATCCTATTATTAAAGCTTTTACGATGGGGAATTATCATTATTGGCGGGATTTTTGTCCTGGCGATTCTCAGAATCATTCGTAATCCAAATAATAACACAAGTGCGATCCTGTAATTTTTCCGCTTTGTCTATTTTCTTTCTTATGATGGTTAACTGGAAGTCTAATTAGTGTTATCCCATTATTTGTCCTTGTAAATTGATTGGAGAAACTTTTCCGATTAGCGTAATTTTTTTTCTTGGATGTGACATAATTTTATACTTTCGGTGACCCTTTAGAAAACCTTGAATATGGGAGAGTGCTTGTCGGAGNNTGTATATATCAATACTATTTTCAAAGGGGATTTCCAGTGAAAAAAATCATCATCAAAGGAGCACGAGAACACAATTTAAAAAACATCACCATAGAACTTCCAAGAGATAAACTCATCGTTATCACCGGGATCTCAGGCTCAGGGAAATCCACCCTCGCATTTGACACTCTCTACGCAGAAGGACAACGACGCTACGTTGAATCACTCTCTGCATACGCACGCCAGTTCTTAGGCCTGATGAACAAACCAGATGTCGACAGCATCGAAGGATTATCCCCTGCGATATCCATCGAACAAAAAACCACAAGCAAGAACCCGCGCAGTACCGTAGGAACCATTACGGAAATCTACGATTACCTCCGTTTACTCTTCGCTCGCATTGGCACTCCCTACTGCCCGACGCACAACATCAAAATCGAGTCCCAATCACCACAGAAAATCTCAACAAGAATCACTGCAGAGCTGAAAGGGACGATCACCATTCTCTCACCGGTCATCCGTCAGAAAAAAGGAACCTATGAACAACTCTTCAAAGATTTAAACAAGGAAGGATACACCCGGATTCGCGTTAACAAAACCATCCATCGGACTGATGAGAAAATACCCTTAGAGCGATACAAGAAACATGATATCGACATAGTAATCGACCGCGTCGAAACATCAGACACCACCCGACTGACAGAAGCCTGTGAACAAGCGTTACAGAAATCAGAAGGACTTCTTATTGCGTTAGATATAACTGGCCATGAGCATACCTACTCATCGACCATGGCCTGTCCGATCTGCGGCACCGTCTTTGAAGAACTCCAACCACGCATGTTCTCCTTCAACAGCCCCTTCGGCGCCTGTGAAGCATGTCATGGACTTGGCATCAAAATGGAATTTGACCCTGATCTTATCATCCCAAACAAAGAACTCAGCATCGCCGACGGTGCGATTGCCTTGTACAAAACCATCAGAGACAGCTGGAGGAACAACTATCTCGGAGCGGTCGCAAAACACTACGGCTTTGATATCTTCACCCCGATAAAAGACCTCAACGAACAGCAGTACAATGCGATCATGTACGGATCATTAGAACCAATCCGTTTTGACTTCGTCATGAAAAACGGTGATGCACACTATTCCCATATCGGGACCTGGGAAGGACTGATTCCTCAATCAGAACGCCTCTACAAACAAACAGAATCAGAATACCGTAGACAAGACATGGAACGATTCATGCGCATCAGCCCATGCCCCACCTGCCAAGGAAAACGATTAAAACAAAAGATACTCTCCATCAAAATCACTCAGAAATCCATCATCGATATCACCGATATGTCCATCAAGCAGTCGCTTCAATTCTTTGAAAAACTCAAACTGACAAAAAAACAAGAAGAGATCGCCCATCTCATCCTAAAAGAGATCATCGCACGCTTAAAATTCCTAGACAACGTCGGGTTGAATTATCTGACACTCTCTCGTAATGCGGGGACTCTCTCCGGCGGAGAAGCCCAACGAATACGGCTGGCGACACAGATCGGGTCAAACCTTATGGGCGTTCTCTACATCCTTGATGAACCATCGGTCGGTTTGCATCAACGGGATAATAAAAAACTCATTCTAACATTGCAACATTTACGTGACCTGGGAAACACCCTTATCGTCGTGGAACATGACGAAGAAACCATACGTCATGCTGACTATGTCGTCGACATGGGTCCTGGTGCTGGGATCCATGGAGGAAAGATCATTGCCCGTGGGACGGCGAAACAGATCGAACACAACCCCCGTTCCCTCACCGGCCAGTATCTTTCTGGAAAACAGGCGATACAGGTTCCAGAGACCAGACGAAAGACCGAGAAAAACATCCATATTAAGGGATGCAAAGAAAATAACCTCAAGAACATCGACGTCAACATTCCCCTGGGAGTCTTCACCGTCATAACTGGAGTTTCCGGAAGCGGGAAATCGACGCTCATCTATGAGATCCTCTACAAGGGTTTGATGAAAAAACTTCATGAATCACGAGACCGACCAGGGAAACATGACGAGATAGTGTTTGATTCAGAGATTGATAAAGTCGTCATTATTGATCAAAGCCCGATAGGCAAAACCCCACGCAGCAACCCAGCGACATATACAAAGGTGTTCGATGAGATTCGAAAAATCTTCACCATGACCCCTGAGGCGAAACTCCGGGGATACCAAGCAGGTCGTTTCTCTTTTAATGTACCTGGTGGAAGATGTGAAACCTGCCAAGGTGACGGACTCATAAAAATAGAGATGAACTTCCTCCCTGACATCTACGTGGAATGCGAAGAATGTAAAGGAAAGCGCTATAACAAAGAAACCCTTGAGGTGCTGTACAAAGAAAAATCAATTGCGGAGGTTCTTGCGATGAGCGTCGAGGAGGCATTCGACCATTTTGGAAACATCCCTTATATCCGCAAGAAACTTGAAACACTCTCACGAGTGGGTTTAAGCTACATTAAACTGGGTCAAAGCTCCACGACACTCTCAGGTGGGGAGGCTCAGCGGATAAAACTGACCCGGGAATTATCAAAGAAAAGCACAGGACGAACCCTCTATCTTCTTGATGAGCCGACCACCGGACTTCATTTCCATGATGTCAAGAAACTCATCGATGTCCTCAACAGCCTGGTGAACATGGGAAACACCATTGTCGTCATCGAACATAACATGGAAGTGATAAAATGCGCAGATTATATCATCGACCTCGGCCCAGAAGGTGGTGATCTCGGAGGTGAGATCGTCGCAAGTGGAACACCAGAAGAGGTTGCGGATAACAAACACAGTTACACTGGTCAGATCCTTCGACCATTGTTCCGCGGGAAGAAACAATGATTAATCTTTGCACACTGCCTCCGAACCCTGGATGCTATCTCTTCAGAGACACTGAGAAAAGGATCATCTATGTCGGGAAAGCAAAAAACCTCAAAAAACGAGTGAAAAGCTACTTTCAGAAAAAAGATCAAGACCCAAAGACCCGCAGTCTCATCAATGCTCTTGACTCTGTAGAGTTTTTTATCACAGACACCGAAGTCGAAGCGCTGATTCTGGAAAACACGCTGATAAAGAAACATCAGCCGAAATACAATATTAATCTTAAGGATGCAAAAACCTATGCGTTTATCGAGCTTACCGATGAGGTGTTCCCACGGCTCCTCATAGCGCGGCAAAAACAAGGGATGGGAAAATATTTCGGCCCATTCGTCTCAGCCCTTGAACGCGACCATGTGTTGCAGTTCCTCAACAGGACGTTTGCGTTGCGAACGTGTAGAAAATTACCAAAAAAAGTCTGCCTCAGGTATCATTTGCAGCTCTGCGCAGCCCCTTGTATCGGAGTTATTTCACAAGAAGAATACGAAAAAAGAATACGAAACGTACGTCTGATCCTTTCAGGGAAATCAACAGACCTTCTTAAAAAACTACAACAAGAAATGGCCAGAAAATCTCAGTCGTTCGATTATGAACACGCGTTGGTCTTGCGGAATCAAATCACCGCGATACAGCATCTTCAGGAACATCAGAAGATGCAACGACAACATATTTTTGACGAAGATATCGTATCCTATCTGATCAGGGATGGAACCGTCTATCTCATGTTGTTTAACATCTACAGAGGGACATTGTCAACTAAAAACGAGTATGTCTTTGATTTCACCCCTGATTTCTTTGAAGAATTCCTGGTACAATATTACTCAGAAAATCCTATTCCTTCCGAGGTGATCGTTCCTCAGAAACCATCTGATTCTCTTGCAGCGTTTCTGACGCAGAAGCGGAAGAAAAAAATTCGAATCATCGTCCCAAAAAAGGGAACAAAGAAACAACTCCTTGATCTCGTGGGAAAAAATATTGAGATAACGTTCTTCGGAGACCTCTCAAAGGTCGAGGCACTCCAGCACCAATTGAACCTCCAGGAACCACCACAGGTCATTGAATGTTTCGACATCTCCCATCTTTCTGGGACTTCCATGGTCGGCTCCATGGTCCAATACCGGAATGGGAAACCAGATAAAACAAACTATAGGAGATTCCGTATTCGCACCGTGGAGGGTGTTGATGATGTCGCTGCGATCGCTGAGGTCGTACGACGACGCTATCAAAGGCTACAGCTGGAACATGCACCGCTGCCACAGTTGATCATCATTGATGGGGGCGTTGGTCAGCTTCACAGCGCTGTCTGCGAGCTTGAAAACATCGGGATGAAAATCCCATTGATTTCTATCGCAAAACACTTTGAGGAAATCTATCTTCCCGGGCAACCACAGCCGCTCCGGCTGGGGAAAAAAGAAAAAGCATTGTTGTTTATCAGAGAGATCCGTGATGAGGCGCATCGTTTCGCGATTGCGTACAATCGTTTGTTACGGAAAAAAGAGTTGAGATCGTGACACTGTTTACCTTAAAAACGGATCTTGTTCCGAAAGGATCGCAGCCGGAGGCGATATCTCAGGTCGTNNGAAGGGATACATAAGAAATATTCTACCCAGACGTTGCTTGGGGTCACAGGATCTGGGAAAACATTTTCCATGGCACATATCATACAACAGATGCAACGCCCGGCGATTGTGATTGCTCATAATAAAACATTGGCTGCCCAGCTCTATAGCGAGTTTAAAGAGTTTTTCCCTGACAACCGTGTTGAATATTTCGTCTC
>DAYE01000069.1 GCA_002506745.1 Euryarchaeota archaeon UBA33 | reverse complement strand
AGTGATTTTGAATTGTGGATATTCACCTTGTACATCAATGACCCAGAGGTTCATTGTCAACACCCAAGCGGTGACCGGGGAGGGGGGCAGAAGGGGAAGGCCTGTGGGCCCAAATACGCAACGATTACGAATCTTTATCGTCCAGAGCTCTTCGTTTTCCCATGGTGTTCTTTGAAAAGGATTGAGATAATTCGGGTATTGATCCACCGCAAGACGAATCGTCTCATTCCATACCAACATTCCTTGGCGATCGTATCGTGACAGGTTCATATCATACCCGAAGGGGATCATGAATTGATTTCGAAGCGCATCTGATGCATCATCCAATGTTTCCGTGATATTCTTTGTGGTAAAACGAGCAGAGGATGGTATTGCTGCGTCTATCGCATGAGTCAGTTGTTGAGAGATTTGGGTAAAAACGGAGTCGGCGGTGTTCTTTACGGTTGTGACATACCATTCGCGTAAGAAGTACACCGCTTTTTTTCCGACGCTGAGAAACTGCGGACCAGGATGATAGGAAGAAAAATCAAGGTACGTAGAGGTGTTTTGTGTGTATTTTTCGAAAAGATCATTTTTTGCACTCTCAATAAGCTGGATTGGGTCTGGGTAGTGCTCTGCATCAATATCAGGGTTNNTAGGACCCACTCTGCATATACTGCTGGTACCCCCGCTTCAAGATCAATGGTTCCTGAATTGTTTCGTGTGGTGATCAACAGTTGTTTTTCGATCCTTGTATCGTTGTACAATGCAAGATAGGTACTCACGGTATCTTCGAGATTCTGATCATTGAGTGTCTCATTGAGGTAGAGGATATCAATAATATCATCCTGAGTCGCTTGGTACGTCGCCCAGTGCTGAAGGATGCTTTGAAGAATCACGGTTTCGATGAGCAGATCTGTTCTATTATTCCAGACGGTAATCTGCATTGTCGTCCCGTTGACAGAGTGTTCCTCTAGTCGCCACCAGGTATGGTTTCTTTCGTAGGAGACATTATAGTGTTCCTCAAATACTGCGCACCCTGGCATGATTTGCCCTTTTTGTGGTTTTATCTCTTGTTTTAAGACAGGGAGAACAGAGGTAACATTCCACGGTGTAAATCCGCCATCAGTCCAGCCCTCCCCTGGATTCTCCCACAGTTCCGCAATAATAGAACGATCGAGGACTTTTGTCGACATCGTGTCATGGTACATTTCAGAGATGAGGGTTTCAAGGAACTGAAGGGTTGTCTCATTCATCGTGAGATGCTTCGTGACCCCTGTGAGATAAAATGATTGATTCGCTTGATGTTGTATCAGTTCATTTATCCTGGTTTGGACATCACCATCGAAAAGGATGCTTTCTTCATAGAATTCTCCTTCTCTGTTCTCAAAATGGAAGGTGGCACTACTGATGGTATACAGGATTCGTTCCGCGATTTCAGAGAGATTAAAGGAATCTGAGATATCGATGGATTCGTTGAGTGGTGATCCTGCATCTGCATTCGCACTGCCCTTCGAAAGGTTTTCAGCCTCAACAGGGTATCCCTGGCCTTCCATCTCATCATTAAAGGTTGTGAGAGCATCTGAAGGCGTCTGCTTCAGAGTTTGTTTTATTTCTCGCGCTAGGTCAACAAGCCCGAGGGGATCAACGCTGCCAAACACCAAAGCTTGTTCAAATAGTAACCCACTGTTGAGAATCACGGAAAGATGACGGTTGTCCATCACATTCAACGGTCTTCCACAGCGAAAATGCTTAAATCCCCTGAGAAGTGAATACAGGTTTGATACGATTGTGGTGTATGTCCATAATGATGAAAATGTGCCATTAATTGTCCGATTATACTCATTCATCAGACATTCAAGAAGAGGGTATCGTGAGGTGAGAATCGAAGAAATATGAACGGTTCGAGTGGTGAGAAGATCCCAATGATATTGATTCAATTGCCGTATCTCAACACGTAATGGGAGTGAAACGATCAGGTACGTGGAATAATTCATGGTTCGAGGTGGTCCGATCGATGGAATCGAAAATCGTTCCAGCTGCATCGAGCAAGGTTCTAGGCTGATGTTTTCTGTCGAGATCATCAGGGTTTCGTTCTGTAGCATGACATTGATAGTATAATGACCATCGGAGAACATATTGTAGAGATAATGACCGGTGAGGTATACGCCGAGTTCCTCTTTGATGATGGCTTTTATCCGATATTGATTCATTTGTTGGCTGGTTCCTAGTGAAGAGATTATGACCGGGTTTTTCCCGACTTCCTTTAACGCTTTCATCCCTGCAAGGTTCAATGCGTTTGTCAGATCAGCCTCAAAATAATACAGGAGATTTTCAATTTCATTCACATCAAGTGAACGAGCTATCTCTTTGGATTTCTCTAGCTCCAATCGCGAGATGTACACCGCTGTTACACTGCTTCCAAGCAGGAGGAATACTCCAATGATGGAGAAAGGAATGCGAGCATGCCGTTCAGATATAAATTTTCGTCGGATTATTCTCTCACCACCCAGATGGTCAACATCACTTCAGCCTTATTCAGAGAGATACAGTCAAACAACAAATCGATGAGCATTTCTGAAAAATCCATGATCGTGTCTATGACATCAAAAAGAGTATCAACAAAAACCTCAAGTAATGAATCGATGTAGCCTTGGATAAGCAGAATAATTCGCTCTTTAATTGCGGACTCACAGGCGTCAAATGCATCGTTCAACGAATCAAACGATCCATTAAACATATCGCCAAGGGTTGTATTCAGCTGCATGAGAATCGCTTGTGAGAGTGGATTTATCGCACTTGAATTCAGACCGCTAAAGAGGCGATCGATTGATCGAATCGAAGCACCAAATGATTCGTTCAATGCTCTATCAAGGAACTGACTCGTCATGTTTTTTATTTTCTCAAAACCATATCGGAGAGTGAGATCAACTATCCCGGGAAACACGGTCACGTTTGTNNGTATAATTTTCAAGAACAATCGTAATGTTCGCGATCGCTGGTATCGATGATCTGCCCAACCCAACATCGTTGTCGAAGAGCTGATGCTTCAACCAATGTTTCGTGAAGATAATCGTATGGTTACCAACAGAAAAGATCGGGGTGTACGGCATCATGAAAAAACTTTGCGCAACATAACAATCCTTTGCCGGTGGATGCTCACCAATGTTGAACTCACCTCCGAAGGGTACTCCTCTGAGCGGGTGCCACCATGCGGAAAGATTATAATGATATTTTTCACCAAGTAGAGAGGAGAAAAATCGTTCGGTTTCATTACTCAACTGTTGTTCAAAATCACCGACGAAGATGTTCATCTGATTAGTCCCAATGAAGGAGAAAGGAAGTCGGAATTGGCACCCAAGGTATTCAGCAAGTAACGTCGCATAGGTTTTATGGCGTTGCTCATGGGCAAGCAACCAATGGGTAACACTCCCATACAGACCATTCGACGTGTTATCAATCCCGATATGTCCAGCGATTTCATCGATGAGATTCCCACAAAACCGATACTCGAAAAAATCGGCGCGCGTTACCAGGAAGGTATGTAACGTTTCATCAACTATTTCTTCACGGTGTTTGTCCACAGAACTTTCCAATGCAATATCTGTGCGTAACACAGGCAGAAGAATCACTCCAGCAAGAGACACCATAATGATAAAAAATACCGCATCGTACATCATGGAAATACCAAACAGATCACCAAGGAACCGTGTGCGTTTCATCAAGATACCTTCCAAAGCACAATAGTCAATGTCCCAGGGATCGTTTGCGCTTCGTTCAGATAAACACCTATCCCCTTTGACACTGCGGTACGACTAAGGGGATTTGATTCTCCAGGATTTGGATATTCCCAGAGTTGATTGTTCCAGTGGAGCTGTAAAAGAAAATGGAGCCCAGCTTTCGTATATTTCTCAAAGAACTGTTGTAAGAAGTAGGTATCATCCTGTAGAAGATGAACATCGATAAGACCAGATTCCCTGATGAAAAAACAATCCGGGTTCGTCAGTTTTTGTAACAAACCATCTGCGGTTTGATAGCTTTGCAACCTATCGATACGGTCCGCATAAACGAGGTAGGTTTGGGCTAAGAGGATGACGAAGAGTGCGAATCCTATCATCACAACAGACAGTGCAGGAAGGACTGTGAATTCCTCTGAAACTGCTTCTTCATTCTTCAAAAAATAACGCTTTCTTACTGTATTTCTCATTATCAATTCCCCCAGACTTTTTTATTGAATATCGAATTTTAAATAGAATGTATCATATATAAAAATTATGTTTTTTCTCAAAAAACGTTCAAAGGCGAATTGTTATAGAGTCACTATTCAAAAATTCGAAATGAGAAACCTCCGGTAGGGTACCGGAGGTTCCCTGTGCCTCTATGTCGTCAAATCGGATCACGGTTCACCGATTTTCTTTTGATAGAGGTATTGAGTTAAAACCTTTGATGGATTTAAAATTTTCTTCTCCTTTGTTGGTGTTATTGTTTATTTTTTTAATTTTTGATTTCAATTTGTCGTTTTGTCAAGATAGGTTTATATAGTATGACTGACAAAGAATAACATGCCTAGAGGCGGTTTGGCGGCATTTGGTGCCGTCCGGGCTGTCTTGTCTGGAGCCGCGTGGTATTTGGTACCCCGCAGGGCTCTCCTCTGGGTTTTTTACTATTTTTTTATTTTGTTATCATAATAACCATACTAAAAATATATTTTTATTCTTAACACTCGTTAAGTTTAAATATCTCATAACCCTACAATAATATAATTAGGGGGACTATCAAATACCATACAAAAAAATAAGAAAAATTATAATTTTAACTTTAATCATAGGAAGTTTAATGATCTCTGTTGTTCCAATATCCCTTCTGGGACAACAAAGCGCAGATGAAAATCAGACGACTTATCAAAAGACGTTTACACTTACATTCTCAGAAGATGAATTTTCATTTGACACTCAAAAAGGATACGATATCGTTACTCTATCGGAAAGTGGAGTAACCACAGAGATAGGAAAACCTCAACTTCCTGTGAAAAACATAAAAATTGCTCTTCCAGCGGACATGAAAGTCACCAGCGTTCAGATCAATGCACTCAAACAACAAACCATAGACGGAACATTTATCCTGTATCCTGCGCAACCTTCGCTACAAAGTAATCAAGCAGAAAGTCAGGTGCAATTTGTTCAACCAGATACCAAAACTTATCAATCGAATCAAATCTATCCAGCTCAATACCTCCAAATGACTAGTCAAAATGATCTTGCTGGTCAAATCATTGCGGAGGTATCCGTCTACCCGCTTCACTATATTCCTGTGCAAAAGAAGCTTTCGACGATCACCTCGATAACATTCACCGTCGAAGGAACTAACGGATATATCTGTGGTGATTATCTCTCAAGCGATATTTCAGAGAGCAGTAGAGACCTGTATCAACAAATGATCCAAAATATGGTGATTAATCCGGATGATGTCGTACTGCGAAATTCTCAGAATCCGCAATCTGCTGGCGTTACCCCTGGGAACTATGACTATGTCATCATCACCCAAGACAGTTGGGTGAGTGCGTTCCAACCGCTCGCTGACTGGAAAACAAAAAAAGGCATCCCAGCAAATATCGTCACCACAACATGGATCTATAACAGTGGTGGATATAGCGGGTCTGATGTCGATAAAATCAAGGCGTTTGTCCAGGATGTCTATACAAATTGGGGCACCATCTATGTCCTTCTCGGAGGAGATGTCGATGTCGTCCCCTGCCATTACAAAACATTTTCTTCCGTTGACCCAGACCCAGTCCCAAACGATGCGTATTACGCTGATTTTGATTCTGATTGGATTTGCGAAGTTAATGTCGGTCGCGCTTCAGTCACAGGTATAGGGAGCGGAACTGGAAAGATTGGTAATTTTATCAATAAAATACTCATATATGAAAAAAACCCGTCGTTAACCAACTTTGCTAAGAATGCAGGGTTCTTTGGTTTTGACCTTGATGGCAGCACCCCAGCTGAACAATGTAAAATCTATATCGATAATACCTACATCCCCTCAAGTTGGACGATGACAAACGTGTACGACAGCGACAGCGGAGTNNAATGCAAAATTAGTATTGTTAATTCCTATATTCCCTCAAGCTGGACGATGACAAACGTATACGACAGTCAAAGTGGAAACCATCAAACAAATGTGATCGCTTCTCTCAACGCAGGGCAGAATCTCATGAATCATGCTGATCACTCCGGCTCAGATTTCATGGGAACCGGGTATGTCAATCATGGCATCGGCTTAGGGAATTCTGATATTGATGAGTTGATGAATGGGAATAAACAAGGAATCTTCTACTCTATGGGTTGTGACCCTGCAGCGTATGACACATCGAATTGTATCGGTGAACATTTCGTCCAAAACAGTAACGGTGGCGGAGTCGCATTTATCGGGAACTCACGATACGGCTGGTATTATGGTGGATCAACCAATACGCTTTCCATGGGATATGACATCGAATTCTTCAAAGCAATCTTCCAAGACAATCTCTATAAACTCGGGGCAGCGTTCTCCACTCATAAAAACGAGGGGGTAGATTCCTCTCAAGTATCGAAATATTGTTTTACAGAACTAACGTTGCTTGGAGATCCTGAGCTTCCGATCTGGACAGAAAACCCAATTAGCATGACGGTGAGTCATCCAAATTCAGCACCGATTGGTGCGTCATCTTTTACTGTCTCTGTCAGCTCCGGAGGAAACCCTGTCAACCAAGCATCTGTCTGTCTGTGGAAAGGCACCGACGTCTATCTCATAGGATCAACAAACAGCGCAGGTCAGATCACCTTCAGCATCTCACCAACCAGCCCTGGAACCATGTATGTCACGGTGACAAAACAGAACTACCTCCCCTACGAAGGTTCCACGACAATACAAGGAGGTGCAGGAAGCCCACCGCAGAAACCAACCACACCAATTGGGCCTGCGAACGGAGGAATCAACATCGAATACACATATAGCTCAAGCACAACAGACCCTGACCAAGACCAGGTGTGGTACCAATGGCAATTTGGCTCCTATACCACCAACTGGTTCGGCCCCTACTCTTCAGGGGCACAGACACAAACACAATATACATGGACAATCCCCGGAACCTATGAAATAAAGGTAAAAGCAAAAGATGTAAATCAGTATGAAAGCGAATGGTCTTCCCCTCTGTTTGTCACCATAACAGATATGAAACCGCTCCTGACCATCGGGACGGTGAACGGTGGATTGTTCGCCATCACTTCCGCCATACACAATATCGGTGAAGGGGTTGCGACAAACGTTGTCTGGACGATAACTGTCGATGGGAATTTCATCCTCTCAGGACAAACTCTCTCAGGAACGATGTCAACTCTTGATCTGAACTCCACCGCAACCATCGAAGATTCACCAATACTTGGTTTTGGGAACGCCATCATCACAGTAAAAGTAAAAGCTGATGGTGTCTCTGAAGTCATAAAAACAGTGAATGGATTCATCTTCTTCATCTACATCATCATATAAAGAAAAGTATCCATCTCTTTTTTTCTTTTTTTTCTAATTATTTTTTTTGAGATTGATTATGTCGGTAACTATAAAAACATCATTGATATCATCTGGTTGGAGAGGTATTCTATGGAACAAAAACTGTACAGATATCGTTGGGTAATTGTCGGCATATTCTGGTTAGTGATCTTCGCCTATGGAGCAAACTGGTTTGCGTTATCTCCTATGCTTGGAGAATTCAAAACAACATTTGGTATCACGAACACCTGGCAGACACCTCTGCTGATATCTCTTATCGGAATGTTCGTGATTTTTTTTGCATGGCCAGCAGGATCTCTCACTGACAGAAAAGGGCCAAAGCTCTCAATATCCATTGGAGCGTTGTTTATGGCTATCGGGTTTGGAATACGACCCTGGTTGTTGGATAGTTTCTATACGCTTCTCGGAAGCAGTATCATCGCAGGAATAGGGTTGGCATGGATCCTTGTTGCAATGGCACCGCAGATGCTTCGATGGTTCCCTCATAAACAAGCCTCATTGGCAGTCGGTATCGCCGCTTCAGGTTTGTTCATCGGGTTTGGCACGGGTTCTCTTTGCATGCCACTCTTGGTTTCCATTACTTCAAAATTTA
>DAYE01000038.1 GCA_002506745.1 Euryarchaeota archaeon UBA33 | reverse complement strand
CGTAGATCATAACTGTTAATCACAGGAGCGACCGGCCTTAGATAATGACATCGAGCATCTGCTGAGTTTGGGGTATCCTCCTGATTACCATTTAAATCAATAGCTATGGAATAAAACCAGTAGTACCCAAAGCTACTTGGAAAGCTGAAGTTCCAGTTCCAAGGAATACTTGTGTCGGGATTGCTTGCATTGTTCCATTTTACATACCCAGATTGTTCACTTCCAAAACTACTCCAGGTTGGTGGTGTTGCCCAATACTTTCTCACAAATATATTATCCACTAAAACATAATTTCCCGAATCCATACTGACCCCGTGTACGTGTGAAACAAGATAATCAGCGGTTGTTTTCGTAGAATCAGTGACTGAACGAGCGCTATCACCTGCCGGGGCAGATGGTGTGATTTTTGCTGAATACGTGGAACCTGAAACATTAATTTTAACATGATACCAGGTACCTGTCGAAACAATCGGGAAAGCGGTTCCTATCTGGGTCCAGGTTGCAGGGGCAGAAAATTCAAAAAAACCTCCATCAGCCGCTGAATTCTGTAAACGCCAACAATACCCATTCGTCCAAGATAAGCCATTTGCTCTCCATCCAAATTGATGAATTATTCTTGGTGTCCCAGCTAAATACACATCGTATTCGATAATCCCATTCAGTATCTTATACGAAGTACGAATTCTTGTATCTTGATAGGTTCTGTTTCCAGGTATTGAATTGTCAGGATTATGTCGTAGAGCTGGCGCAGAATTTCCCTGACTCTGATTAATATAAATCGAATCGGTATTCCACGAGTCCATCACCCATTTACTCAGACCATTTGAGAAATCATCGAAGAAATAAAACGTGTTGTCTCCACTGCTTGTCGTTGAAGCATTACGATTACCATAATACAACCAAATAGAAGTATCATTACGTGAATTGTTGACCCAGAATGTCCCCTGTGCTCCGGCTGTATAATTTTTGAGCCAATACGAAAGTTGCGTTGAATTATCTGAATAGCTTACGAAGCGAATGTCCCCAAAATTGCTTCGCGCATGACTATTGCAAGTAACGTTTCCACCACTTGTGTTTCCGATGATTATTTTCATTTGATATCCCCCGTTCTTCCCTGAGATGGATAGCTGTTTTCTGTACTGCCAGTTGGGGTTCCACCAACTTGAATTTTGAGAGGAATAATAATACCAGATTGTCACATTTTTCGCATCATCACTTGCGGTTGCACTGATTAAGGAGGGTGATACCGTGACGTTATACGGTGTGATAAAATTGATCTGGGAGGAGGGTTTTGATGTATCATATCCACATTGCGCATCATAATCAGGTGACGATGGAGGATCTTCTATATTCCCTACCGCATCGCGTGCTATGCTGTAGAACCGATACTGACCATTCCCGTTAGGAAAAGTAAAACTCCAGCTCCAGGGTACACTTTCATCCCGGTTAAAATCAACCGCAGTATTCCAACTAGATGCATTATCAGACCTATAACGGTAGTAAAGCGTGACATTTTTTACTCCGGAAAGAATATCATTTGTATTAGTCACGATAATCGATAGCGGATTAGTTGTAGTATTATGCCAGTAGGTACTTATCGGATCAACTTGCGATGAGGGTTTGACTGCATCATAACCACAGAGCGTGTCATTACCAGTGAAATATTCTATGTTGGTGTCATTATCAATCGCAAGACTATAGAAGCGATAGTAACCACTCCCACTGGGAAACGTAAAAACCCAAGAGATCGTTTTCCAGGGGTCAGTATCGACACCAAATTTAGATGAAGTAGACCAGGTGTTATTGTTCGAACTATAGTAATAATACAGTGTAACATTATGTAAACCACTCCCGTTAAAATCTGTTGCCTGACCAGTGATCGTCAAAGATGCACTATGCCAGTAAGGGCTAATAGCATTTACTTCCGAATAGGGTTTATAGGAATTATAGGCGCATTCGGTATCATTATTTGGAGTGGTCGGAGGATCTTCAGTGTTGCCCGCATGATCGACTGCGATGCTATAGAACTGATAGAAACCTTTGGCTTTTGGAAAATTAAAATTCCAAGACCATGGGGCAGCCCCATCTGAACTGAAGAGTTTCCAAGACCCCCATGCTGATGCATTATCTATTCTATAACGATAGTACAACAAAATATTTTGTAAACCGCTCAGGGAATCGCTTGCTGTAGAACAATTAATGACTACACGTCTATAAGGTTCAACATACCAATATGGGATAATATTATCTAATCGTGAAGAGGGTTTACTTGTGTCGACACCACAAAAAGTATCAAATCCTGGAGAACTTGGAGGAGATTCAATGTTTAATTCTCTGTCGATCGTTCTACTGTAAAAACGATAATAGCCGTCACCCTGAGGTGGGGTGAACGACCAAGAGTAGGGGCTCGTTGAATCATTTGTCCCATATTTGTTCCATCCAGACCAACCTGATACATTATTTGCACTGTAATTATAATACAAAGCGACTTCCTTTACACCTGTCCCATTATCTGATGCGGTGACTGAAATCTGAAATGGTGTTGTCGTTTTCCAATAAGGTGACAAAGTGGTGACCGTTGAGATTGGATATTCATTATCGTATGTCCAGGTAAGATTCACATCATTAATGATAGGAGTCAGATACGAATTACCGGTAAGGTTGATTCTCCATTGAACCCACCGCTTATCAGGAACCTGACTGATTGTCGTATACCAGGTTGCTGTGGAGAGATTGGCTTGTGTATCTGCAGCCCTCACCCAGGTTGTAACAGTAGTACCAGATGGCGCCGTATTGCCAACATTTATGTTGTTATAATCAGGCAATGTTCTCGTTGTATCATGGGCTATTGAGAGTAGATTGCCGGTCGTATAATATCCACTTTCGTTTCTCTCCACAGTCACATTCACTAAGTCGACATAGACATGTTCGTTGTTATTGAGCCCGACGACTCTCCATCGTATCTGAAAATTTGATTTAAAGTATTGTGAATCGACAATCTTCTGCGAGTATTGGGCCCAGACACCATCTCCAAAATTATCTAATCGTGTAATTTGATCCCAATTGCTCCCATCATAGTAGTCGAGATAGTATTCGCCATTATCTGCGCTATCCGAATATGCCCAAAATTTCACATAGATTGCAGTGACGTTTGATCCCGCGCAATTCATAGAGAGTGAAAGCAAGTTTCCGGAGGCACCTCCAGGACCACCGGTCCCATCAAAATCAGCTGAATATGTGCCTTGATATGCTCTATCGCTTTCTCTGTTCCAATCGTTTCCCGCTGGATCTTCCGACCATCCTGTTGGTGGCCAGCTTCCCTCAAATCCCTCGTTAGAAATCCGGGTGAAGTTGCGTTTATAATATCTCTCCTGTAAAGAAAAAGAACCGCTGTTGACGTTTATGTTTGTTTTCGTTCCATTGTTAAAATCACTCGTTTTTGTCTGCAACCAGTTCTCCGAGGCAAGATTATATGCAAAATCAACGTCATCACCAAACTGAAACATTAAAGTATGTGGACCAGGTGTGAGAACCTTAGAGAGTTCATAGCACGTTTCATTAGAGGAAAAATCAGGGATAAAAACAGAGTTGTCCACCCAGGAATACTCTAGTGTTTCATTTCCGCTTCGGCATTCTAAAAATTTCAAATCATGATCCTGATCATTATTGCTCCAACTAGTTCCATTGATAGCGGAAATGGTTAGGTCTGCACGTCCAACGGTTGTAAAAAGTACGGTCCATGTTCCGCCAATAAGAGGATAACTTTGGATATTGAGAATCGTAATCTCATCAGAGCCCTCATTTTTCCCCATCAAAACAACCATTGGTAACACTGAAGCTGATATCATCATGCACAATACAACCAGTATTAAAAATCTCCTCAGCACATCAAATTTCATTTCAGAAAAACCGTTAAAAGCTCCCCCTGTTTTTCTCAAAAACAAAGATTGGGTTCCATTATTTGTTGTCTGCTTCAATTTGCTTTGTGGATACTGAGAGATCTCTGATCGTAATGGTTCTTGTTTGCCAATTGGATTGTCATTTGAGCAAAAAAATTCCATGTTTTTATACAAAGAATTTTCTTCTTTTGACTGAACCGCTTTTTCTTTTAAGACAACATCGACGATTCGTTCAATGTTTTTTCCCACTGCCTCCAGTTTTTTTTCCTTTTCAAAGGATCGTATCCCGTTCTCTAGATGTATGTTCTTCTGTTTTATCGACGGTTGAAAGACACCAATGAGTGTTGAAAAGAAAAGACAGAAATTCCCAATGACAACGTTTACTGAGGAAGAGGTCGTCTCTTCGTTGTCTATAAGTATTTTAATCGTCCAACTCCCAGGTTGTGCTTTGTTTGAAATTCCGATGTAAAACGAATAGGTGTTGTTGTCTATGTAACATTTTGATGGATCCATATAAGATGAGTAATATCCGCTAGCATCCCTCCAGACTCCGCAATCGTATTCCCATCGGTAAAAATTCTGAGAGGAACGATCTTCTGGCTTTGGCTCAGTCGTCCCACTATAAGCTATGATACAGATTTTTTCAGTGGCATTGCGTAGGGTGACATCGACATAATGAAAATCACCAGCGACAAGAATGGAATTATTTATAGACATATGTACGGGGAACGTAATATAGTGATTTGGTGCTGCCTCAACACAATTCAGACTGACCAGGAGAAATGGCATTACCACTACAACAATGACTGCTTTTCTGGCTATGCCATAGGCTCGCAACCCAT
>DAYE01000019.1 GCA_002506745.1 Euryarchaeota archaeon UBA33 | reverse complement strand
CGTGGCAAGCGGTTTAAAACTCAAGTAGATGAATAAGAAATAGAATCGCTGCGTCTTACGAAGTATAAGGGTCCCGTCGCGAACATACACTGACAGTTGAATGCCCTCTTTATTTTCAATTGCGGGAAACAAGAGACACGTTGATACTCGAATTTTATTATACGAAGAGTGATTCCGCTTAAGAGAGCCGTGTAAGAAAGAGAAAGGTACCGTGAAAGAAACAGAAAAAAGAATTGAAAGCAAAATCGCGAGAACCGCAGAGTTCACCTGTATTTCAAGAGCTGCTTCGTTCTACGAAAAAACGCCTGAGTACAGAAGCAATGATTTCGTTGCAACGAAGCTCGTCCCCAGATATTTGACGCCTCTGATAAAAAATCGTGTGATCAAAAACTGGTTGATGAACCGGTTTTTTGCCAAAGGCACGTACGAGTACGTGATCGCACGGACAAAGTACATTGATTCTATTTTCCAGAAAGCAATCTTAAGTGGATTTGATCAGATACTGCTGTTTGGGGCGGGTTTTGATTCGCGGGGGATCAGGTTTGCTTCTGCGAACACCAAGACAANNGGCTCCTGAAGTCCGGATTTAAGAAGAACCAAAAATCCTTGTTCATCCTGGAGGGACTCCTGATGTATTTGAACAAAGAGACCGTCGATGCCACCTTTCACGTGATCGATGGATTCGCAGGGGAGGTAGCGAGGTTGTTTTCGACTACGTGTATTCATCGGTCCTGAGAGAGGAAAACCTTTATTACGGGGAAACCGAAGTGTACAAGTTAGTGAAAAAGGAAAATGAGCCTTGGTGTTTTGGGATGGAAAAAGGAGCAATAGAATCTTTTTTGGAGCAGAGGAATTTACGGTTGATTGAAAACCTGAATTCCGGGGATTTGGAAAAAAAATTCTTCACGGATGAGCGGGGAAATACTGTTGGCAGGATAAACGGTACGCATTGTATTGCGTACGCAAGAAAATAAACAGTATCCTTATAGACCTGTGATCTTTGAAATAAAAGTTACGAAGGGCGGAGGGAAATGAATAGATTACGGGGGGGACGAAGGCATAAAGGGAAACCGAGGCAGAGGGTAGAGAATAATACTCTAAAAGGTGTATATCTAACCTGATGAACAGGTAACAAAGTGGTTACAGATTTTTCTCCTGTTGAGAGACATATAAAAATATAAATTTTAATTAAATGTGTTATACCGCATAATTATATGGAAATGTGGAAATTAATTATCTTTTTTCGTATAGGTTAACACAAACCCTGCAATGGTTGGACTGAACCCCTCTGCGTAGACAGTTAGTTAAGCTATGCTATTTAAATTTGCCTCCTGCTCGAATTCGACAGGTGGGCGATATTCAAGAGAGGAATGCAATCTTTTTCTGTTATAGACTTCATCAATGAATGTACCGATATTGTTCAATGCATCCCCGTATGTTTCATATTCATTCAGATACACCTCCTCCCACTTCAACGTCTTGATGAAACTTTCTACAAACGCGTTATCATATGGGTTTCCTTTTCTGCTCATGCTTATCTGGATGTTGTGAGTTTTCAGTTGTTCTACATACTGGTGTGAGGCATACTGCACACCTTGGTCTGAGTGGTGTATTAATCCCATCATAGTATCGTTCCATCTTGTTTGCAATGCCATATCCAAGGCATTCAACGTAAGTTGTGTATCAAGGGAACGGCCAAGACTCCAACCGATACATCTCCTGCTGAAAAGATCCAGGATTACAGACAGATATATGAAATCATGGGACAACTGGATGTAGGTGATATCCGATGCCCACACTTGGTTGAGCTGCGTGATATCCAGGTCCTTGATCAGATTAGGATATACAGAAAAACCATGATTTGAGTCTGTTGTCACCGGTTTGAACCTCTTTTTCACACACAACAGATTGTCCTCTTTCATCAACCGAAGAATTTTCTTATGGTTGACCAAAACACCCTGTCGTTTCAACTCGATCGTGATCCTGCGATAACCATATCTTGGAAATTCCACGGCTATTTTCTGAACCATATCACGTAGAGCAAGATCACATGTTGAACCTGAATGGTGATGATTCTGGTGAGAAACCCACTGATAATAGCTGCTTCGATTCACATGAAGCAGCTGAGATGCATGAGAAAGAGAGATCTCTCTTTCTGAAGACAGATAGTTTTGAATGAACATGAATTTCATCTCCCTTGATGGCGTTTGCGTTCTTCCGCCATTTTCGTTTCCAAGGTGCTCAATGCTTTTTTTAAAAAATCATTCTCAGCATATAGTTGACCAACCAGCTGCTGAAGCTTAGCCACATCTATCTGCTCATTACATCTTCTGTTTCCATGACCCTTGAAAGCTTGTTCAGGATTCTCAGAAAATTCTTTCTTCCAACGGGCAAGAAGACTTGGATGGATCTCATCTCTTCTTGTTATTTCTGCAACAGATGTACCTGCCTCTAAATCCCTGAGAAGGGATATTTTGGATTCCCGGCTGAATTTTCGACGTGTTTTTCCCATTTGACACCCCTAAGTGTTTGTTGCTTAACTTGTTGTCTACTTTCAGGGGTGCACTCCAGATATTATTCATCAAGGTTTTAGCAAAGGTAGGTGGTTTGGTACACCTGGAGAATGGGCGGCTAGAAATCAGATTATTAAATGGATGAGCGATTTGAATCTTTGGACAATAACAGAAAACGTCTCTAATGAATGTTCAATTCCATATATCCTGAGTGGTCGTGCCTTCAAATTTAATACTCAGTAGTTATCAAATTG
>DAYE01000098.1 GCA_002506745.1 Euryarchaeota archaeon UBA33 | reverse complement strand
AAAAAAAAATCGCAACGACACAGGGAAAGAGGGTATAAAGAAAAAGAAAAAAATGAAGAAAGAAGTGAAATTACTTCTTCTTCAGGTATGGAAGGCCTGTTCTTTTATTGACACCAACGGCGTATCCGTTTGGTAAATCACAGGTGGTTCCACTTTTTGGTGATCTTTTGCTGAAGAAATAAATCGTTTGATTTCTTCCGCCTTTAAGCTTCACGTCTCTTGTGTATAAGGTCCAACCCTCGTGTTTGTATGTCATAATACACCTCCTGCCAGGAATACGTCTCCTGGAATTTAAATCTTTCTTTATTTTCCTCCTGGTGCACTGATAGCACGTGCGAGATTAACATGTATAGAAAAAGAAACTTCCAATACAACTGTAACAGAAGCAAATAAAAAAAAGAGCCGGTAGTTGTCGCCCACATATACGAAACACCTAGGTGTTTTAAACGTTTTCGAAATTTATCGATTAAGGGAATAACATTTTTGAATATCTCATCTATGAAGGAATATGAAAAAAATGTCAAAAGGACAGCTTGTTTTTGTTGGTCTTGGTTTGTACGATGAAACAGATGTGTCATTAAAAGGCTTAGAGGAACTCAAGCAATGCGATACGGTCTTTGCTGAGTTTTACACCACAAAACTTGGAAAGTTCGATAAAAAATCCTTTGAGAGCCAGATTGGGAAAGAAATTGAGGTACTCTCACGGGAAGAAACAGAAAAAGGGGATAAAATTATCGACGCTGCCATACAGAATTCCGTCGTCTTCCTCACCGGGGGAGACCCTATGATAGCAACCACACACATCGATCTACGACTTCGTGCAATAAAAAAAGATATTGTAACAAAAATTATTCATAGCAGTAGTGTAGCCACTGCGGTTCCTGGGCTTCTTGGCCTGCAAAACTATAAATTCGGTAGAACCACGACACTTGCTTTCTCTGAAAAAGAATACTTTCCAACAAGCCCGTATACAGTAATTTATAATAATAAAAAAATGGGACTACATTCACTCGTCCTTCTTGATATACAAGCTGAAAAGAACCAATACATGACGGCAAACGAAGGATTCGAACTACTTCTGAAAATGGAGAAAAAACTCAAAAAGCTTCTCGTTACCGATGACACTATCGCCTGTGTTGTCGCACGCGCAGGAGCACCTGATTCATTGACGGTAGCAAATACCATACACAATCTACAAACGATGGATTTCGGTCCACCATTACATACCATCGTCATTCCAGGCACTTTACATTTCATGGAAATCGAAGCACTCGAACTCTGTGCTAATCTACCAATTGAATTGAGAACAAAGATACAAAAACTATAATAACCCTACATAATATTCCGCGCTTAGACTATAAAAGTGGTATGGATGCAACAAGAAAAAAACGAATATATCGGTCTCATCTATGGTGACGTCGGTTCAACAAAATTTAACTTTACCGTCGATGGTCGTAATCTTCGGAAGTTCGATTATGTCGCCGCACCACACGAAGAAGGGTATGTCCTTGCACAGGTCATGGATATTAAAGGATATTCTGATTTGAAATTTGAAGATGCTATCACTATTAAAACAAATGGATCTGTTCCTCCAATAAAAAGTGATATTTCTGCGTATGCTGAAGTGATTGGTTATCGTGACAAGGAAGGGCATCTACAGGCACCACGCAGCCCGTTTGAGGCAGGAGCTCAGATCACCCTCGCTCGTGAGGATCTCATCCGCCATGTTCTTGGACTGCAAGCTGAGAAAGAAAATGGAGCGTATCTTGGTCTTCTGAAAGGACATGACCTCCCAGTTTACCTTAACATAGACTCACTAGTCCAAAAACATATTTGTATACTCGCTAAAACTGGTGGCGGAAAAAGCTATGCTTGTGGCGTTCTTATAGAAGAACTTTTAAAGAAAAAGATCCCATTGGTTATTATAGATACACATGGTGAATATATCTCTCTTGGCAAGCCGAATAAAGATAAGAAAGATATGAAGAACATGGAAAAATTCGGTGTCAAAGCAAATGATTACAGTAATCAGATCATCTGTTATTCTCCTCTGCCNNGGCCCACAAATAGCGGTCTTATATCAAACGATCAAGGAACTAAAGGAGTTCAAACAAGTCTATAATATTAGAGATATTATCGAAGCAGTAGAGCGAACCAAGAGCAACGCGCGATGGAACGTGATTGCATCGCTAGAATCATTAGATTCGATAGGCGTGTTCTCGGAAAAAGGGACATCGACAGAGGAGCTGGTCCAAAAAGGAAAATGCTCCATCATCAACATGCGCGGGGTGCCACCAGATATCCAAGATGTGGTGGTCGCACGATTAACAGAAGAACTATTCAAGGACAGAAAAATCGGAAAGATACCTCCCTTCCTGTTTGTCGTTGAAGAAGCGCACAATTATTGCCCTGAACATGGGATAGGCCATGCGGTCTCTTCTAGCATGCTTCGAACGGTCGCTTCTGAGGGAAGAAAATTCGGTATGGGGCTCTGTGTAGTCAGTCAACGTCCAGCCAAGATAGACAAAAACATCATATCTCAATGTAATACAAATATTATCTTAAAAGTGACAAATCCAAATGATCTGAAAGCAATTATTCAATCTGTGGAAGGTCTGACGAGTCAGACCTATGATGAGATTCAACGGCTCCCCATCGGTGTCGCCTTGATTTCTGGTGCATCCATCCAAATCCCTATTCTAGTTGAAATCAGGACACGAGAAACCGATCATGGTGGGAAATCGGTCACTGTCTTCAAAGACATTGATCCATCAGAGTATAAAGTGAAGATGCCGAAGATGCCTCCACCACCATCCAGACAAGCAACCAATACCTCTCAGAATCAGGGGAATATCCAAAATAATGTCACAGAGAAAGCGATACAAGTGAACCGGGTAGCGAAACGACTCGGTTGGGTGACGACCGATGATCCTGATGAAACGATTAAATTCCTCAGTGTCGAGGCTGAGGAAATGAAAGAGAATGTCTACAAATATCTTGAATCGCTTGCGCAACTCGGTGGTAATTTCTGTCATAAAGAGAACCCAAGCTGTCTGCAATGCCCGATGTCGCAAGGATGCCAATATCATATGTCTCGTAATAAAAAGTCTCATATTCAACAACAGAGACACGGGCTTGGTTTGTTTAATAGAGATAAATCAAAGGTCGTATGAAAAAGAACGCATGGTCTTTCTTTGTTCTCGGCATCCTTGTCCTGGGAATAATGCTGTCTGGATGCGAGATGATATTTCCACCAGTAACCTATGAAGCAACTCCGACAAGAATCAGTTATGATCTATCTTATGGGTACCTTGTGAACACATCGGGGACAGGAAGATATGAGCTAACTTATTTTTGCGATACACCCGAAGTCCTGATTGGGACAGCCTCCTATAGTCCGCTATATACTACTGATTATCAGACAAAGAATCTTTTTAATAACACTGTCATTCATTGGAATATTTCTGGAAAAAACGCAAAAACCTTTGAATTAGGAATAACCACAAAGATTGAAGTTGAAAGTTATTTAATTGCTGATTTGAACGGAAAGGATGCCTTAACAATCAGACAGATTCAGGATAGGTATCCTGAACTAATCACTCAATATACAAAAATGCAGGCTAATGCGACAATACGGTTTATCGATCCCTCTGATCCTGACATCAGGACGATAGCAGATACAGTATATACGAATGAAAAGACAAATAATTCCTTTCTGGTGGCAAAATCTTTGTTTTCTTGGTTGAAGCAAAATATCGTCTATCAGATCCATCCCAATGAACGAGTTGTACGATCAGCATCGGTGACCTTGTCTCATAAACAAGGGGATTGCGATGATATCTCATTTCTTTATATTTCACTTTGTCGAGCACGTGACATCCCTGCAAGATTCATTCGTGGATATCTAATAACCAAGGATATGAACGGATCAGTAACAGCAACTCCACATGCATGGACCGAAGTATTTGTGGGACAACCAGGATCCCTTAATGGATGGATTCCAATAGAAAGCGCCTGTGTTACAGATTCACTTGTGACAGATATTAATCAGAATTTTGGGGTGGAAAGTGCCTATCATTTACGACTCTACACCGATGATGGGAGCAATGCATCACTTGCATCCTCGCTTTCTGGCATCTCCTATATCACCCATGAACTGAATACGACTATTGCTCTTGAATCATTTGCACAGATTAGTAACTATCAAGAACTAGAATCGAAAAAACTTATCATCACAGAAAAAAACAATCGGTATTACGAGTAATTGTCCAAAGCAAAAACATTATTTCTGAGAACGGGTTTCAGTTATTTTGTGGTGTGATCTTTTGGTTGATGACAAAACCGCTGACGAATTTACAGCATACATGAAAAAATTCACTGATCTCTACATCGTTCTTTCAAGATCCGTAAAAAATCATACGACAAATCCGCATCCTCGTATTCTTGATCTTGGTTGCGGACCAGGGTTACTGTCTATCGAAATTTTAAAACAGATCCCAGATGCAACAGTAATTGGTATGGATCCATTGATAAAGATGCTGATGTTGGCAAAAGAAAATACTGATACATCAGGTGTTCCAATATTCGAACCTGTACTGGGAGTCTCAGAAAAAATCCCCTTGAAAGACAATAGTATCGATACCATTGTCAGTCGATTCAGTCTCCCGTACTGGAAAGAACCACTGGATAGTTTTTTAGAGATGAACCGTGTATTAAAACCAAATGGGAAAATCATTTTCGAAGCACTCAATCGGAATTTCCCTAAATGGAAACTCTTCGGCATCAAGGTCGGTATGTTACTCAACCATGCGGGTCGAGACGTCACAAAATATCACGTTGATGCCTATGCGTTAGCGCATACACAAGAGGAAGTAGAGATGTTATTTAATAAATCAGGGTTTGCCATCCTTGAAAAAGAAGGAAAGAAAAGCGAATGGAAATTTATCATTGTTGCAGAGAAAAAATAACATATCATTGAATCTGGGATTCCTAAGATATGCCTTCTAGAGAGTAATTTCTACAAAAGATATAAATAGTTTATAAAAGTAATATTTTTATAGATATATGAAAAAGACATTCGATACAACGCTCTTAAAGAAATTGCTAGCAATTGGCATTATTCTTCTGTGTAGTATATCGATTTTTTCACCGGTTACAACCCTTTCGAAAACCCCAGAAAATACGATTATTACATCGTCTGTCGGCATCGCTGACGAAGAGCTTTACCTCCTGCGTGTCGAACATTATTTATACGTTAACGCATCAGAGGATGTCGGGATGTTTCATATTAGATTTTCTTTTCCACCAGATTATGCGTATCAAGTTCCTCTCCTGTTAGAGCTTCACAATGATACCACGCCTTTAGCGATAATACACTATGGTATTGAAAATGATACCTTTCCTCCAAATAAAATTATTAATTTTACTTTAGGTCCAATGAAAAAGGATGACAGTGTCTTGCTTCATTTCTCTTGTTGGGTTTTAGTTAGAAATCATGATTTCATGGATCTTCCACCCTATGTTAAAATCCCTAAAAAATATCAATTACCTGAAGAAACCAAGGGTTGGCTTGTATCAACTAAACAGGTTCAGCTTCACAGTCTGATCATACGATTGAAAGCGCGACAATTACATGGGTTGAATGATAATCTCATTCGATTTGCCGGTAGAATCGCTCCATTTATTAAATACCATAGATATGTTTTTTTTGTTTTTGGGCTCAACACCGGGCTTTTACTCTCTCAAGATGCACGAACAACGCTATTAATTAATGGGGAAAACGTAGGAAGATCTCATTTAGCATGCGCATTTTTCAGAATCTATCATATTCCAGCACGAGTCTTGCTCGTTAACAATGATCAAGGATTCTGGACACAAATGCATTACATGGTGGAATATTATTGTCCAGGATATGGCTGGGTGTTACTCGAAACAACTGGAGGAAAAACACCCTATGCAACGTATCATCAAGTAATCAACAGAGTCTGCTATCCCCAAGATGAAAAAGACACGAAAAAAGATTATATCTTTCCTTTTATGAAAGGGGAAGAACGATGGTTATGGATCGATACCGATGATGTCTCTCCATATTATGTTGATTGTGATGCCGGAAGTAAAAGTCAAATGTTCACGGAGTCAAAAATCTCAGCAGAACAAATGACTGTATCATATGCATTTGTTTTATCTCAGATAGTGTTTCATCAATATCAAGAATATCTTGGAATAAACTTAACTGGTGAAGACCAATTACATTATAACAACGCGATATTGTATCAAAAACAAGCGATCTTCGTCCTCAAACAATCTCAGGACATTGATGATTACCTTACGTCCCTTAATATGGCATATGATGAATATCAAGAAATTCAAAGTTAAAAATAATTTTTAATATTCACCAATAAGAAAACCAAAAGCGTAATGTCTCTGTCGTTTCTCAGAAAAATCTGATTTTTGTGCAGTATTTTGTTTTATTCTTATTTGTTTTTTGATTTGTTTTTTTACCATCTCAATTTTCTCCNNTTAATCCCTTCAATAATTTTTATCCTTGGATGTATCCCCGTCGTTGTTGCTTTTTATGTCCTTCAACGCTATTTCGATTTTTTTTGGTTTACAAATGCTTGGTATTTCTTACTTCTCCCGTTTGTTCTTTATATCGGGGTTGTTCTGTTATTCCTCTCTGAGCTTTATATCACCAGTGGTATAGTAAGACTGTTCAATATCACTTACCAACCTGGTACCCATGAATACTCATTTAGAAATAAAAATACCTTCAATTGGACTCTTATTTGCGTATTGTATACGCCGTTTCGAAAATTTCTTGAGATTTTTCCACTCGGTCGAGTAAAACAAACATATCTACGACTTCTCGGAATGAAGATCGGGAAAAACTCACTTGTTGGTGGGGTCATCAAAGACCCATGTTTAACAGAGTTCGGAGATAACGTCACAATGGGAGAATATGCGATTATCTATGCTCATATCCATAATATGCAATATGAGACTATTTTTATGGATAAAATACGTGTAGGAAACAACTGTGTAATAGGCGCAGGAGCCATCATTATGCCAGGGGCAACACTTGAGGACGATGTCGTTGTTGCAGCTGGTGCTCTTGTGACTAAAAGTCAAAGGCTTTCGAGAGGTAAAATATATGGGGGAATTCCAGCAAAAGAAATTATGAAAAAAACAATCCAGTAAATATTTAAATAGTTGACCTTTATATATTATTAAGACAAAAAGGGGATAATATGAAAAAAATAATGATTCTTGCAGTAGCGGCGGTGCTTTTTTTATCACCGTTTGTAGCAGCTTCAACTACGACAGTTTCAGAAAACAACCAACCTCAGACAAATAAGCCTAGCACAACATCGGCATTTACTCATGCAGTTTTTATCGAAGAAGGAACCACGACATGGTGTCCAAACTGCCCAAATGCGGCTGAGGCGCTATACTCTCTTTACGAGAGTGGTGAATACCCATTCTATTTTGTTGCGCTAGTAATAGATAAAAATCCTCTAGCACAAGATCGTTTTTGGGGTCATTATCGAGGAACAGCAATACCGACTATCTTCTTTGACGGTGGTTTCAATCAGACCGTAGGTTCCGGGACAACCCCTGAGCAAACCAAGCTACTCTATCGTCCATACATTGAGGGAGCAGGCGAAAGAACGGTTCACCCGATAGAACTTAACACAAGTGTCATCGGTCATGGTGATGCGACGTTAGATATTACAATAACTGTCAAGAACACCGGTTCAACACCCTATTTTGGATATGTTAGATCATACGTCACAGAAATTCTCTCACGGTGGATCAACAATGATGGAGATCGCTATCATTTCGGGTTCCTCGATTACGCGATAAAAAAAATAGTATTCCTAGGACCACAGAAATCACGCACGTATACGATGACATGGGATGGCGCAGCGAAACATGGAAATCTCACATTTCCAGATATTGTTGATAATAACATTATAGTAATCACATCAGTAGCTCATTGGCAACCCCATATGATCGGAGCAGTCCAATATATTGGTAAGCATTTTGCGTTCTACGTTGATCAAACAACTGGAGCACTAGTAGAATAAATCAAGATTGTTGCTCCCACTCAGAAAAAAAGCCGGAATTTATCTATCGCCGTGGGGAACCTATTTATAATCCATTTTTATTTTTCCACATAGAGTCATCGCAAGGAGCACAGGTAGAACTATGGGGAAGGACCGATACCGAAGACAGACCCTAGTGAAAGAATTTGGTCAGAGAGGGCAAAAGCTGTTAGCATCAAAACATGCGATTCTAATCGGTGGTGGTGGATTAGGCAGTAATAGTGCGAACCTACTCATTCGAATGGGTATAGGAAGCATTGATATCATCGATTATGACACCATAGATAAAACTAATCTGCATCGAACATCGGTGTTTTCAGAGAAAGATATTGGGAAAAAAAAGGCCTCTATTCTCAAAGAAAAACTACAGTCGGTAAACACAGATGTAAAGGTAAAAGCAATCAATAAAAAAGTAACATCAAAAAATATTGACTCTCTTATATCTAATGCTGATGTTATAATCGACGGCACAGATAATATACCTCTTCGTTTGCTTATCAACGAGAGAGCAATAAAACACAAAATCCCCTGGGTGTACGCAGGAGTCTTTGAGACGGTTGGTATGGTGATGGCAATCTTACCAAAAAAGACTGCATGTTTCCATTGCATCACTCCAAAAATCCCCGTTTCAAAAACTCAAGAAATACCGGTACTAGGCAGCCTCCCAGCGACTATTGCTGCTATTCAATGCAATGAGACGATAAAGATACTAATGGGAAAACAACCGGCTGGGTTAATAATTTATGACGTCTGGAACCAATGTTTTGACGTATTAGATATTAAAAGAAATCCATGCTGTCCAATATGTGGAAAAAAATAGATCTAACGATAGGACGAATCCTATGAAGATAATGGTAAAAGTATTTGGACGATATAAAGACATAACAGGAATAGAAACCATACAACTTGATATCACAGATGGTAACACCCTCCAGGATATCATAAATGCATTTATCAAAAAATACCCCAATATACAAAAAGATAAGGATCGGATAATGGTAACAAAAAATAAAATGTTCGCTTCATTTAATACCACAGTTACTAAGGACGACGAGATTACCCTATCTCCACCGGTAGTCTCTGGTGGATAGACCAAATGAAAATGAATAGACTTTTAACAATTGGATTTGTTGTTTTTACACTCACGCTGATAACAACATCTGTTGTCGCCGAAGACCTAGTCATCGTAGATTTTTATTATTCAGAAACCTGTGGATCCTGCAAACCAGCTGTCGACATTATTGATCAAGTCATTCTTCATTATACAGAAAACAAGACAGAAAATGTAGTTATCTACAAAAAGGAAATCACCTCGAACACAACCAATAGAAATGAAATGAGAACAAGAGGATTAAGTTATCCTTCCATTATAATTAACAACCTCACAAAGATACCGAAGTTGAATATCACCTATGATACGCTCATCTATACCATTGATGAAGCAATAGCAAACCTTACTCCAAGTGTATATTATGATCCGAATATCACTGAAATCCCCTTTTTTGGAAAAATCAATCTTTCTCAGCTTGCGTTACCAATACTTACGATTGTATTAGCAACTTTAGACAGTTTTAACCCGTGTGCGTTTTTCATTTTAATAGTCCTCCTCAGTATGCTACTATATCTACAGTCACGGAAAAAAATGATGATTGTCGGTAGTATTTTCATATTCTTTTCAGGATTATTCTATGCTCTCTTTATGTTATTGTTATTTAATTCTTTTTACTTTACTAAACTCTACATCAACATTACATCTATTATCGTTGGAATCGTCGCTTGTATCGTTGGTATCTTAAATATAAAAGATTTCTTTTATTTTAAAGAAGGTTTTACATTAAGCATTCCAGAAAATAAAATGGATATAACCTTTAAAAGAATGAGAAAACTAGTCAAATCACCTTCCCTTCTCGTCATGCTAGGTGGAACGATATTTATCGCCATATCCGTTAATTTTTTCGAACTCCTTTGTACGTTTGGATTTCCCCTATATTTCACAAATCGACTCGCCATTGAAAACCTACCAACACTAACGTATTATTCATATATTTTTTTATATACTGTTGTGTACGTCATTCCTCTTTTCATCATCCTAGTGGTATCTGTCTTCTCCCTCGGAGTTAAGAAACTTACTGAGTGGCAAGGTCGTTTCTTAAAACTATTCCCGGGGATCTTCCTCTTTTCGTTTGGGATTCTAATGATTATCGATTATCAATTACTCCAGGGAAATAACCTTTTATTATTACTTTTGCTTATAGGCTTTGATATCCTGATAACTGTTATTATCTCACAGATATGGAGAAAATACAAGGAAAAACCAAAAGAACCACAAACACCAGAGCTTCAAGAATCAGTAACAGAAAAAAAAGAATAACTACCTATAATGATTTAGTCATCGATTGAATTTCTTCGAGGATTTGTTTTTGCAGGGTAGGCAGAAAAGAGCATATCTCTTGTGATACTCTAGTTCCATACGAGATGTCCTTTGGTTGAACGCCAAAAATCACAAGACGAGTAGGTGCTCTATCGAGTTCTTTTAACAATGCATAGACAGTAAGAAAATCTGGCTCATGGGTTGAAAGGAATAGCTGTATTTTTTGATTTTTTATCTCATCGACGGTAAATTTTTTTATTTCACCAGTTGACCCTTTAAAATCAACCGCGTCAAGAAGCAAAACAGTCTCATAGTCGCCAAGGAGATGAAGCAGATTCAGCCCACTAGTGCCACCATCAATGAAATCGATAGTTTTGGATAATTTCTTTTTATTCTGCGACAAGTACTGAAGTAACAGAATGCCAATTGCATCATCACGTCTCAGAGGATTTCCTAGGCCGATAACTGCAATTTTTTTCTTCATACGATAACGAGAAATTATTTGAAGGAAACATCAAGATAATGAGTGGAACATGAGATGCAAGGGTCATATGCTCGTACAAGCATTTCTAGAGTCAGTTCAATTTCTTTCTCTGGTCGATTGATTATCTCTGGAACAAGTTTTTCCATATCTTTTTGTATATTCGCATGGTTTTGATTTGTTGGTATGATACAGTTTGCTTTTGTGCAGTATCCTTGTGAGTTGAGTGTGTAATCATGAACTAGGATCCCACGAGGTACTTCGACGATCCCGACACCTCGACCTGCTTTTTTCGCCGGTTTTACTGGTTTTTCTTGTTTTATGCCTTGATCGACGAGTATATCGATTAGAGAGATGGAGTCCTGAATGCTATGGGCGAATTCCGCTAACTGTGCGATGGTATTCATGAACGGGTTATAGTTAATCGCTTTGAGTTTGAAGAGAGAAGCAATGTCTTGAGCGACAGGATGGAGCTGCCGACTATTCAGGTTGAACCGTGCGAGTGCCCCGACCATGTATGATTCTCGTGCATGTTTCGCATACTTGGCTGTCGAATGCGGGACGATATATTCCTGCATGATTTCTTTATACTCCCGATAGTTGGGATGCCTTCCTGTATCTGTTGAGGCGATATCTCCTTCATATAAAGAATATTCTTCATCAGAGGTTAAACCAATATACTCTGTTTCTCGGGTAAATGAAGGCAGATTACCAGCAACACTAAGTATGACGGGAGCAAGTTCCATTGTAAGTTCTTGTGCTTCGAGCAGTCTCTTTTTTAATTGGATTAATTGTTTTTCAGTAGGTTGCAGTGAAAAACCACCAACGACCAGTCGAATTGGATGAATGGTTCGACCACAAATCAAATCTGACATTTCATTTGCCAGCCGATGCAACTTTACAACTTTCAGGACAGTATCAGTATGTTTTCCAAGCAAAGAAAACACGCTACCAGCACCAAAAAGATCAGGTACCACGAGGTACCCGATGTGAAGGATGTGACTCTGCATGTTTTCAGCATGAATCGCTAATCGACGAAGTGTTGCGGTTTGGCTCGTGATCTTGACTCCTAATGCGTCCTCGGTCGCTTTGAGTGACGCAAGGGAATGACCTATCGAACAGATACCACAAATCCGTGAGGTGATTGGGCGCAGCTCGTTATAATGCTGCCCGCGCAGCATTGCTTCAAAGAATCTTGGTGCCTCTACAACGTTCCATTGTAGTTTCTCAATCTTACCGTTTTTTACATCAAGGATGATGTTCCCATGACCTTCAACTCTAGTGACATGTTCAACATGAACAGAAAAATCTTTACTCATCGTAACTACACTCCTTTCGTCCGTAATTATACATCGTACATCGTCGTCGTATATCCTCATAGGAAAGCTTGTATCGTTCCAATACTTCTTTGACGCATTCCGTATCTGCTTTCTTAATCAGACCTCTGCATCCCTCACAAGGGCTGTTATGGGTCGGACAAATCGCTTTACACCCTGCTCGGGTGATCGGACCAAGACAGAATGCACCAAGCTCAAACTGACAGATATTTTCGTTTTTCTTACATTCCACACACACAGGGTAACGGGGGATATCTGGTTTTTTCCCGAGAGCTATGGCGGTGATAACTGATTTGAATTCATCCCGATCTATCGGACAACCATAGATATAATAATCCACCGGTACGACTTCGTTGAGTGCTTTTGTTTGGAACACATCAAAGAGTTCATTTCCTTTTAGATTCGCGGTTCCATAGACCTCATTTTTTACTTCATCAGGCATCCATTGATTCCGAATTTTATTGACCCCACCCATTGTCGCGCAGGCACCTAGGGCGATGAGGATTTTTGCACGGCTCCGAATGCTTCGTAATCGTTTCTCATCCATCGGTCTCATAATAGAGCCTTCGACGATCGCGATATCATATGAATCTGAATGTTCTTTCATCACCTCACGAAATGAGACGATATCTGCGATTTCAATAAGATCTAGGATTTCTTCTTCCAGGTCAGCAATTTCAAGTTCACATCCTTCGCAATCTGCAAAATCAAAGACGGCGACTCGTGGTTTTTGTTTCATTTAAAACGCCTCCGGTAGTTGTTTGAGTTTTCCGTAATTGAATACTGGGCCTTCCTTGCAGACGTAGATCCCATTTATCTGGCAATGCCCGCATTTTGCGACACCACATTTCATCCGTCGCTCAAGAGAAACGTAAATGTTATCGTCAGGAATACCGAGGGTTTGTAGACATTTAATAACATATTTATACATCACTGGTGGTCCAATGACTACCGCTATCGTATTTTTTGAGTCAAGTTTATCTGCCTGTATCTTTGGGAACAACGTGGTGATAAGACCGGTACATCCTCCCCAGCATTCACTTGCTTCGCATCGATCGACGGTCAGTTCACATTGAACATTATGTATCTTTTTCCATCGGTCGACATCATCCATGAAGGTTATTTCCTTTGGACGTTTCGCACCATACAGTATGATGATTTCCTTGAATTTATCCCTTTGTTTTGAATCCAGGACATGATTTATTATCGAGCGCATCGGCACCATACCGGTTCCACCCGAGGTGAAGAGAAGTGTTTTTCCTTCGAATGACTTGACATCAAACCCATTTCCTAAGGGGCCGCGAATACCGACTTTATCACCAGGTTGTAACGCACATAATTTTTTTGTCACGTTCCCGACTTGTCGAACCATAATCTCAAAAATAGGGGTATTTCCTGGTGGGGTGGAGATACCAAAGGGTGCTTCACCGTACCCAAAAACTGATACTTCGACAAATTGTCCTGGTTTATGTCCTAATGGTTTTTTATCATCAAGTTCGATTTCAAAGAGACTGTCAAGTTCATTAAATGGTGTTATTTTTTTAATCGTCGCACTTCGCGGGACGTGAATAATACCTTTTTCTAGCACTTCGTTTTCTTCCTTTATGAAATATCTATCAGTATCATCCTCAGAGGTAAAATGAGCAAGTTCATTGATTAGGTTACAAGGATCAGCTATATCTGGTAAACATGCGCTGCCACATCGGCCACACCCGACGCAAGCGACAAACCCATAGCGCTCTGGTAAGTAATTGCCCTTGCGGAAGAACCGGTGGCGGTACCGTTCTTTTACTTCATCACGGAAGACTTCTCCGCTACCTACTTTGGTGAAATCCTTCAGCATGCATCCATCCCATGTTCGGGTTCGGTTTCCCTGTTGAAGGTTGAGAGAAACCTCATCTTTCACATCGTAACAAAAACAGGTTGGACAGACCATGGTGCATGAACTGCATTCCATGCATACATCCGCGTGTTCCTCCCATATCGCATGATTGTAGTTTGCAACAAGGAGTGGCGACCAGTCTTTTTTTTCGATTTTCACTTTTTGTTTGTATTCTTTTAGGACTGCGATCCGGGCTGCTTTTATCTTATTTAGGTCCGTAGAAGAAGCATCCTTCATCGTTGCATATTTTTTTAGTAAATTATTGCCTTTTTCTGAACCGATGGTGACCGCGTAGGTGCTCCCAATATCGGTGAGTAATAAATCGAATCCTGATTCTGTTGTATTTGTTTTCATACTGGCTGCAAATGACCGTTCGGAGACGTTTTGAATATCGATACCAATGATGATGGTGTTTTCCCGCCGCTTTTTGTAGAAAGTATCCTGTTGCTGATCAAGGTAATGTCGGTCTGTTTGTTGTAATGCAATGATATCATAGGGATGGACTCCGATGATTATTCGGGGTATGTCGGCGATGGTTTCTTTTCTTTCGAAGGGTTTTTGCAGAGAAAATTTCAACAGCATTTCATATTGTGGAAGGAAATATTTCTTTGGTGGAAGGATCGTTACATCATAATCAAGGCGTAGCTCTTCGGCTGATTCGAGTAAATCGAAGACATAGCGTTTTCCCTTTGCTTGTACGCCAACAACATCATACGATCCGTCTTTTATTAGCATGTTTACAAATGTTGAAAAATCTTTTTTTGTAATGGTTTTTATAAGTTGTTTCATCTCAGACACCTTTTCTCGTCTAAGCGATAAGCACTCTGATAATCAGATAGCCTCGAGAACGGTGAACGGATATTTTGATTTAAGGTTTTTGATTTCCCGTTACGCTCGTCAGAACATGATTACTCAGGGGCTTGTGTGATGAATCCATGCTTCATTAATGATTGCGTGATATCCCTGGATTTTTTAATAAGGGACATGGCTTGATCATATAGCTCCTGACGGGATAGCTTTATCCGTGCAATGCCTTGCGAAATCGCTTTTAAACCTACTGCGACCGCCTCACGGGGGAAGACTTCCCATGAGTCCATGGTTGGTACAATATATGTATCACTCAGACCTGTGTCCTCTGCGGTTTTTGCTAGTTCATATGCTGCTGCAATGCACATTTCATCGGTGATGGTCTCAGCTCGGACATCGAGTGTCCCTCGGAAGATACCTGGGAATCCTAAGGAATTGTTGATTTGGTTGGGAAAATCTGATCGTCCTGTTGCGATGATCCTAGCTCCTGCTTCCTCTGCCTCCCATGGCCAGATCTCAGGCACAGGGTTTGCTGAGGCAAAGACAATGGAATCCTCCGCCATTGTAGAGATCCATTCCTTTTTGATCGTCCCAGGACCAGGTTTGCTTGCCGCGATACAGATATCTGTATTTTTTATGGCTTCTGCAAGGTTTCCTATACGACCTTCTGCGTTGGATTTTAGGCACATCTGCCATTTTTCTGGGTTTTTTTCTTTTTCTTTTTCAAGGTCTTCTCGAGATGTATGCAGGATGCCTTTGCTGTCTGCCATGATGATGTTTTTTTGTTGTACGCCTGCTACGATGAGCACGCGTGCGATAGCGATATTTGCTGCACCAGCCCCGACCATGGAGACGAGTGCGCTGTCGAGTGGTTTTCCGACGATTTTTAAGGCGTTTATTGCTCCTGCGGTGACAATGGTTGCCGTTCCCTGCTGGTCGTCATGCCAGACGGGGATGTCCATTTCTTTTCTGAGTCGGTTGAGGATGTAGAAGCATTTTGGTTTTTCGATATCCTCAAGGTTGATGCCACCAAAGCTTGGTTTGAGCCATTTGACCGCTTGGATGATTTCATCTGGATTTTTTGTATTCAGACAAATCGGGTAGGCATCGACGCCTCCGAGATATTTGAAGAGGAGTGATTTTCCCTCCATGACGGGCAGTGCTGCTTCAGGCCCGATGTCGCCGAGGCCTAGTACGCGGGTGCCGTCGCTGACGACTGCAACGGTATTCCATTTATTTGTATAATCATAGACTTTGAGTGGGTGTTTTTGGATTTCTTTGCATGGTTCTGCAACACCTGGGGTGTACCAGATTGCGAAGTCTTGGAAGTCTTTTATTCTGCATTTTGGGATTACCTCGATTTTTCCATGGTAGAACGGATGTAATTTCATTGCGTCTTTTCCTGGTTTATTTGCTTTTTCAAGAAGTTGTTTTTCGTTGATTTGTTTCATGACAAACCCCCACGGCGGAGATATCGCATTTTGCTATATTAATTCACAGCATTTGGTATGATGAAAAGAATCTGATTAAATTATTGATAGTTTTAAATATGGTATTCGGATAAACTCTCTGCAAAGAAGTCGGAAAAGTATATATAGTTAACAATTGTTAATTTATTATATAGAGTGAGACAGAAATGAGCATCATCGACTTGACTTCTATGGGGGAACCTCAGTCTGAGCAAAGAAAAGAACTAAACGATCGGCTCACAAAACTCCAAGACGAAATCTCAGACTATTGTTTCCAATGCGCTCGATGCACCTCCGGCTGCGAGGCACACAAACTCCTCGAACTGGAGCCTCATAAAATCGTCGCTCTTCTCAAAAGAGGATTAATCAACGAACTGGTCAACGCTGATGTCATTTGGACCTGCATGACCTGCCTGAAATGCCGAGAGCGCTGTCCGCAACGAGTCGCCCCTGTAGAGATTTTGTTTGCTTTAAAGAATATAGCGGTAGCCAATGGAAAACAGATCCCGGGAAAATACACAGCCATGCTCCAATCAATACTCTCCATAGGATTGATCCAAGACATCCAACAAACAACGACACGAACGAACAAAACAGTGAAACGAGAAGAACTCGGACTTCCTCCTCTTTCAAAGCCAACAGATGTCGCAAAGTTCCAAGCAGGAATCATGAAAATCGCAATGGAAAAGGTATAAGCACGATGAAGAAGAAATACGCGTTATTTCCCGGTTGTCTGATGCCCACAGAGCAGTACGCCTATGAGCTATCAATCAGAGAAACACTCCCCCTACTAGACGTGGAGCTTGTTGATGTGGAAGGGTTCTCCTGTTGCGGGGAACCGATGAAGAGCGTCAACCAACTGCTCACCTTGTATCTTTCCGCACGAAACCTTGCGATCGCCCAGAAACATCATCTCGACCTTTTTGTTCCCTGCGCGATGTGTCATCTCGCGCTAACGGAATGCCAACATATCCTTGAAAAGAACCCCGCGATGAAAGATCGTATCAACGATATGCTTGTTGCAGAGGATCTCGCCTACACAGAGAAAAGGCATATTGTCCATACCGTCGACCTCTTACATGATGAAATCGGAGTCCAAAAGATTAAGGAACATGTCAAAAAACCATTACAGGGCGTAAAAATCGCAGTACATTACGGTTGTCATATCCTCCGACCCCGGGAACTTGGTCGGCCGGACGACTCAGAAAACCCTCAGAAGATAGAAGCAATACTCAAAGCACTCGGTGCTGAACCAGTGAACTATCCACAGAAACTTGATTGTTGCGGAGCACCTTTACTTGCGAACCTCCCAGAGTCTGCGCTGACAAAAACAGGTCAGAAACTCCAAGCGATCCAAGAACAAGGAATCCAAGGCCTCGTTGATGTCTGTCCATGGTGTCACAAGATGTTCGATTCCAGACAAACCAAAGCAGGAGAGACTGTTGCAGCAAAGCTTGATGTCCCGGTCGTCTACCTCACTCAATTGCTCGGAGTCGCATTTGGATTATCTGCGGAGAAACTCGGTTTAGACCTGAATCTGAGCCCTGTCGAGAAACTCCAGTTGGAGGCTGCGAAGTAATGCGTCGCATCGGCGTGTTCGTCTGTCATTGCGGAATCAACATCGCACAGAACGTCGATGTCAAAGCACTCGCCGAGTACGCCAGTCAACTGAATGGTGTCGTGGTCGCAAAGGAATACAAATACATGTGTTCTGATGTGGGCGCCACCCTCATCAAGGATACAATCAAGGAATTCAAGCTTGACGGCGTGGTCATCGCATCCTGCTCCCCACGGATGCATGAACATACTTTCCGACGTGTCGCCAATGACGGCGGAGTGAACCCCTATCGAGTGGAGATCTCAAATATCCGTGAGCAATGCTCCTGGGCGCATAGCAACAAGGGGCAAGCGACCGAGAAAGCGAAATTTCTAGTTCGTAGTTCTGTATCCAAAGCACTTTCACTGGAGCCATTGAAACCATCAACATTAAAAGTAATCCCTGAGGCACTCGTTATCGGGGGTGGCATCGCAGGTATTCAGACATCCCTTGATCTTGCCGATGACGGATTCAAAGTCCATCTCGTGGAACGCGACCCGAGCATCGGGGGACATATGGCACAGTTGGATAAAACCTTCCCGACCCTTGATTGTTCCTCCTGCATTCTTACTCCAAAAATGATGGAAGTCGCCAATCATGAGAACATCGAACTATTGAGTTATGCGGAGATCGTTAGTATCGAAGGAAGCATTGGTAATTACACCGTGAAAATAAAAAAGAAACCACGCTATGTGGATGTTGACAAATGCACAGGGTGCGGTGATTGTGCTGCTGCCTGTCGTCTCAAGGACCGCATCGTCAGTGAATTTAACCAGGGAATGGGAAAGCGAGGAGCCGCATACATGCCGTTTCCACAAGCAGTGCCCTTGAAATATGTCATCGATGACAAGAAATGTCTGTTTCTCACCAAAGGTAAATGCGGGGACGAACCACTGTGCAAAAAAGCATGTGTACAAAATGCAATTACTTTTGATCAAAAAGAAGAAATCATCGAACGAAAAGTCGGTGCGATCGTGGTCGCAACCGGATATGATGTCATGGATCCTACCTTAGTCTATGAATATGGATATGACCAATCACCTGATGTCGTCACGACTCTGGAACTGGAGCGATTAATCAGCTCTTCCGGACCAACCAAGGGAGAAATCCTGCGTCCATCAAACCAGCAGAAGCCAAAGAGTGTCACCTTCATCCTCTGTGTCGGCTCTCGTGATGAGACCCAATGCACATGGTGCTGCCGCATCGGGTGTATGACTGCGTTAAAACAAGTCTACCTGCTGCGAGAGAAGCTCGGTGAGGACATCGAGATCAACGTCTGTTACAATGACTTTAGGTCCTTCGGAAAAGGCTATGAGGAATTCTACCGCAAGGTCCGAGGTCTTCATACGAACATGTTCCGTGGCCGTCCCTCAGAAGTAAGGACTATGAAGGACCATCTCAAAATCGACATATTTGATACGACAACAAGTAAGTTGTTTGAAATAAAAACCGATATGGTTGTTCTTGTCCCCGCAATGATGCCTCGAAAGGATACAACACAGTTTGCACGACTCCTTCATTTAACCTTAAGCGGCGATGGGTTCTTCCTTGAGGCTCATCCGAAACTCCGGCCGGTAGACACATTCGTGAATGGGATTTTCATCGCCGGATGCTGCCAGGCACCAAAAGACATCCAAGATACTGTCTCACAAGCAAGTGCAGCAGCGTCACGCGCAGCGACGATCCTCTCCCAAGACGAACTGGAGATAGACCCATTGATCGCAATGGTTGATGAGGATATCTGCACCGGGTGTGGCATCTGCGTCGAAGTCTGCCCATACGAGGCACGGACGCTGAACGAGCGAAAACGGATAGCTGAAGTCAACGATGCATTGTGTGCTGGATGTGGTGGCTGCATCGCTGCCTGTCCCAGTAACGCATCGATCCATAAGAATTTCACAAAGAAACAACTCCTCAATATGGTAGACGACATCATGTGAGTCTTACGAGTATGAGTAAAGAGAAAAAACATCAGGTCACCTCTGCCCATAAACACGGATCAGTCTTAGTCATAGGCGGAGGCATCTCTGGCATCCAATCATCCCTTGATCTCGCCGATGCTGGATTCAAGGTGTACATCGTAGACCGTGGGTTATCCATCGGCGGTACGATGACACAGCTTGATAAAACATTCCCAACAAACGACTGTGCGATGTGCATCCTTGCCCCAAAACTCGTGTACACCGGACGACATCAGAATATCAGCATTATCACCAACGCGGAGGTCACCGATGTCGTAGGAGAGGTCGGCAACTTCCATGTCACCTTAAAAAAATATCCTCGGTTCGTTGACCTTGGGAAATGTAACGGGTGTGGAGATTGTGTCCTGCATTGTCCCGTGTCTATGCGATCTGAGTTCGATGAGGGGCTGACGACGCATAAAGCGATTTATCAGCCATTCCCACAGGCGATACCCAATATCTTCGCTATTACGAAAAACGAAGGCACATCCCCCTGTAGAATCGCCTGTCCTGCCGGGTTAAACGCGCATGGATTTGTCGCACTTGCAGCTCAAGAGAAATTCGCAGAGGCTTTTGAACTTATCAAAGAGACCATCCCGATCCCAGGATCACTGGGCCGTATCTGTTATCACCCCTGCGAAACAGACTGCAACAGGAAAGATATCGATGAGCCGATCTCCATTTGTCGTATCAGACGATTTATTGCAGATTATATCTATGAACATCCTGAACTATTAACAGAGTATAATAAAATAAAAGCTGAAAAAANNAAAGTTGCTATCATCGGTGCGGGCCCTACCGGCTTAACCGCAGCTTATGACCTTTCAAAAAAAGGATATAAACCATTTATATTCGAAGCGGAGAAATACAGCGGTGGTATGTTGCACTACGGGGTCCCTGACTACCGCTTACCTAAGGAATATCTGCACAAAGAGGTCGACTCGCTGTGCGAACAAGCACAAATTGAGATAATAAACAATCAGAAACTCGGCAGGGATTTCTCAGTCGCGGAGCTAAAAAAACAAGGATTCAAAGCGATTCTTCTTGCAATCGGAGCACATAAGACCCGTGCGGCAGGGATTGAATGCTGTACAGGGACTGACACCTGTATTTTAGAAGGAGTAGAATATCTCAAACAACTCAATCGGAATATGATTGCTCCCGAGTATTTCAAAGGCAAGACCATCTTAGTCATCGGTGGTGGAAACGTCGCGATGGACTCGGCACGCACCGCAAGACGACTAGGTGGGAACGTCACAATCCTGTACCGCCGATCCCTTAATGAGATGCCAGCGCATAAAGAAGAAATTCAACAGGCACAAGAGGAAGGAGTTGAATTCCAGTTCCTGACCGCTCCGACGAAATTACACAAAAGAGAAAAGGACACCTGTCTGCAGTGTGCGAAAATGGAGCTAGGCGAACTAGACGCATCAGGAAGACGGCGACCGGTCACTGTCCCAAATTCCGAGTACGATATCCCCTGTGACTATGTGATCTTTGCCATCGGTCAAGAGCTTGATACGAAGTTGATGGAAGAAAATAACATCGCCTTATCCAAATCAGGGTTTATCGATGCTCATCCCATTACGTTACAAACATCCCAGGAAGATGTGTTTGCTGGCGGTGACGCTGTCACCGGTCCTGCGTCAGCCGTGGAGGCGATCGGAGCAGGTCATATCGCGGCAGAGTCCATTGACCGATATCTCAATAATGAAGATATACTCATTGGACGGGAGAAGAAAGAGGAAAAGATTGCTCAGATCCCAAAAGAAGCGTTACGGTTCCCACAAGTTCGGGAACAACCACCGTTGCTTACAATAGAGGAACGAGTGAAAGCATTTACTGAGATTGACCAAGGGTTGACCAAGAATCAAGTCGTGCGTGAAGCACAACGATGCTTGAATTGTGCTGGATGCTGCGACTGCCAGCAATGCGTCCTATATTGTGGACCTGGGGCAATCGACCATCAGATGAAAGAAACAACGGAGACCATCGATGTTGGTGCGGTGATCGTCTCACCAGGGTTTGCCGAGTACATCCCACCAAAAGCAGATAGCTATGGATATCAGGTGTACCCGAACGTACTGACCAGCATCGAGTTTGAACGGATGCTGTCCGCCTCAGGACCCTATAAAGGACATATCAAACGCATCTCTGATGGAAAACCATTGAAAAAAATCGCTTGGCTCCAATGTATCGGCTCACGTGATGAAAGCTGTGACCGGAAATACTGCTCCTCAGTCTGTTGTATGTATGCGACCAAAGAAGCAGTGATAGCAAAGGAACATGAACCTGGAGTGGAGACTCATATTTATTATATGGATATGCGGTCGTTTGGGAAGGACTTTGACAAGTATTTCACCCGTGCACAAGACGAATACGGCGTCGTCTATCGGCGCTGCCGCATCCCAAAGATCGAGCAGGATCGAAAGACGAAGCAGTTAACCATCCGTTATGTCGATGACAAAGGTCTTCTGCAGAACGAAACTTATGACATGGTGGTGCTTTCTGTCGGTTTACAACCCTGTGCGTCCCTTGGTCATCTGAGCAAAGCATTAGAAATCAATCTTAATGAATACGGTTTCATTGAAACAGAGGTGTTCACCCCGGTTTCTACCTCACGGGAAGGCATCTATGCATCAGGAACGGTGACTGAGCCAAAGGACATCCCGGAGAGTGTCACTCAAGCATCCGCAGCGGCAGCGGAAGCAGCAAAATCAATCACAGATGCTCGAGGCACCGAAGTCGTTGAAAAAACATACCCTGCCGAGCGCGACATCAAAGCAGAGTTCCCCCGCATCGGCGTGTTCGTCTGCCATTGCGGGATCAACATCGCTGGGGTCGTCGATGTCAAAAAAGTCGTCGAGGTTGCAAAGACACTGCCCTATGTCATGTATTCAGATGATACGTTGTTCACCTGCTCGCAGGATTCCCAGGAAAAGATCAAGGAAAAGATAAAAGAGCTCAATCTCAACAGGGTTGTCATCGCATCCTGCACGCCTCGTACGCATGAGCCGTTGTTCCANNCGTGATCAGAACTCCTGGGTCCATAAGAACGCTCCAGGGAGTGCGACGGAAAAAGCAATGGATGCTGTCCGGATGGCAGTTGCGAAATCCTCAGATTTATACCCAGTTCGTCATATGCAGATCCCTGTGCTTTCGAGTGCGTTGATAATCGGTGGTGGTATTGCTGGGAT
>DAYE01000024.1 GCA_002506745.1 Euryarchaeota archaeon UBA33 | reverse complement strand
TCTGATGAGTTTTTACGACGGCTTTCTGATCCGTTCTGGTTTCAGGCTTTTTCATGTGTTCTTGGGTATGATTGGCATTCGTCGGGTACGACAACGGTCACCTGTGGTGCCTTAAAAGAGGCGATAAACCCTATGGATTTAGGGATCGCCTTGTGTGGTGGGAAAGGAAACGCATCTCGAAACACCTTAGCTGAAATAGAGACCAATAGTGAAAAATACAATCTTTCAGCCTCGGTTGTTGAGCGATTCCAGTATTGCAGTCGCATGGCTGCTAAGGTTGATAACACTGCGATTCAAGACGGTCATGCACTCTATCATCACGTGTTTCTTTTGTCTGAAAACAAGAAATGGGCGATAATCCAGCAGGGGATGAACAACGAAACAAAGTATGCACGACGATATCATTGGCTCTCTGAGGATGTGGAGTGCTTCGTTTGTGAACCACACAACGCAATTGTTGGTGATGATCGAATAGAAAACGTTTTAGATATGACGGCGAAGCAAAGCATTTCGACGCAGAACGTCTCTGTTGATTTGGTCAATGATAACCCTCTGCATCTACGATGTGATTGGGCGGAGCTCACACGGCTTGATTCTCAAAGAACATTGGACAATTGGGTATCTCCTGACTTGAAGAGACAATCAGTTCCGCATCTTGGGATGCCGCGGTCTATCAACTGGCAGAAGATGAAGGAGATATATGATGTGCATCCTAATAATTATGAAGAGCTCCTGGCGATGAAAGGAGTCGGTCCGAATACTGTTCGTGCCCTTGCGTTAATCTCCGATCTTATCTATGGCGAGAAACCATCGTGGGAGGACCCGGTACGGTTTAGTTTCACGGTCGGCGGAAAAGATGGTGTCCCTTACCCAGTCAATCGAAAAGCGATGGATGAGTCAGCAGAAATGATCAGAACCGGGGTTAAAGACGCAAAAATCGGTGATAACGAAAAAATTCAGGCGTTACGACGATTAAAAGACTTTCTCCCGAGATACTCCGCATAAATGTATTGATATTTTACAAATCACTTTAGAACATAAGGTTCTTTCTTCTCGGGGAAATGAAGATTAAAAATCTTTTTATAGAGCGAGGTGATATAAATTAACAGAATGGAGGAAAAGAACAACGAAAAAAATAGCAATAGTAATTGTTAGTATATTGTTGGTGACTGTTTTTTCAAATACTCTTTTGGCTAAAAGGGGAGAGAACTCTCAATCATATACAACAGGTTTTGGAGTTTTGAATAGTATACAAATCGATGATTTGAAAGGTGGTTTTGGGGTCAGGGTTGTCATTAGAAATACTGGAGACATAGGTATTTCTGATCTAACGTGGTCTATCGATTTTGGTGGCGTAGCGAAAATTGGGAGTTATTCATCTGGAACGATTTCAATGCTTTCTGGTTTTGATGAGGTTGTTATTCGGAGTGGTTTTGTGTTTGGCATTGGTTTTGGGGCTGTTACCGTTGTTGCCAATGAATTTTCCGTTGTACAGAATTATGTTATGTTTGGACCCTTCGTATTTTTGAAAAAAGGTGCGGGTAATCAAATAAAAAATCATGATATGATTGTGTATTATCGAGCTGGAGATCAGAAAACACTGGATCCTGCGGATGCATATGATTCTGAATCTACCGATCTGATTTCTCAGATATATGATACTCTAGTCACGTTTCAGGGGAATGATTCACAAACGTTTTCTCCGTGTCTTGCGACAGACTGGACCGTATCAGTTGACTCATTGACATATACATTTCATTTACGCCCTAATGTGAAATTTTCCAATGGAAATAATTTTACTGCTGAAGATGTGAAATATTCTTTTGATCGCGTGTTACGTATGGGTGCACCGGAATCTGGTGTGGACTGGATTCTTGGACAATGTATGGATATGGATAGCACCACTGTTCTCGATGACCATACTGTTCAAATAACACTCACGGAACCGTATGGTGGATTTTTAGCGCTTTTAGCAGTTACGGTAGCCGCGATTGTTGATAAAGACTACGTGGAGGCAAACGGTGGTGTTGTCCCAGGAGAAACAAACATCTGGATGAAGGAACACCCAATGGGAACTGGTCCGTATATGATGAAGAGTACAGAGAATACCTCTGAGGTTCTCCTTACAAAGAATCCCTTGTATTGGGGTGGGTGGGATGGAAACCATGTTGAGAAAGTGTTCTTCAAAACAGCCCCTGATCTTGGAGAAAGAATTTCTGCTCTTCTTGATGGGGTTGCTGATTTTACGTATGTTCCTTATGAAACCCTCTGGGATGTCATTGGTGAGGAAGGAATTGTCGTACAACCCTTCGATAGTTATGATGTTGCACTTCTTGCAATCAATACGAAAGCGAGTAACAATGAGTTTTTAGCAGATGGCCGGGTACGAAAAGCGTTCAGTTTTGCGTTTGACTACAATACAGCGATTGAGACCGCCTGGGATGGATATGCAAGTAGATTAATTGGAGCGATACCAACAGGAATGCCGTATTACGATACACAAAACAATGGTCAACCGTATTATACTTTTAACCTTTTCATGGCTGAAGACATCCTTGATGATGCTGGATACCTGAAAGATTATGATGTAAATGGGACGCTCTATCGGTTTAATGGGACCACCATGCAACTTTTCTATAACGTAGGGAACTTAGTACGGGAAAAAATGGCGGTCATGTTCCATGATGCACTGGAGGATATCGGTATTCGTTCATCGGTTATTGCAGAAGACTGGCCATCGCTTCTGCATCGGATGTACACGACTGGTGATTGGGATATGGTGTTTGTCGGATGGGGGCCAGATTATAATGATCCTGATACCTACATCGGGTCTTTCATTGGCTCCGCTGATATCGGACAAGATACCTATAACACCGGATATCAGAACGACACCGTTGACGAGAAGATATTGGATGCAAAATACTCAGCAGATCCTGCTGTGCGAACAGCTGCGTATACAGCCGCATTCGACATCTATATACAAGAACCACCCTATATTTTCTTAGTACAGCAACAATACATTCGTCCCATGAGAGACTGGATAATGAATTATAGGTATAATCCTGCACCAGGTTTGAATTGGAATTTCTATGATTATTATAAAGGTGGGTTAGACGACACGATCTTTTCTTAACCGTTTCATTTCAGAAAAATTAGCAAGATCATAAAGGAGAAATCCTCCCCTGTTTCCTTATTCTTGAGTGAACAAAGCTTCACCAATAATCGTATAAACCAACCTATCGTTTCATGAATGAAAATGGGACCTACAGAAGAAAAAAAGAATGGTATCTTCTTTACTTTTTTAACGGGATTTATTAGAATTCGAGGGGTCGTTACTTGGTTAGCGATTTCTTTTTTTGGGTTTCTTTTAGGAATCTCTTCCTTGGATATAACGAGCTACACGGTACCTTTAATTTTTTTCGTGTTTTCTACATTTTTTATTCTTACTTTTACTTTTGCTATTAATAACTATTACGATATCGACACCGATAAAGAAAATCCACGAAGAGCCCATCTGAATGCAATGGCATCCGGAAAAATATCAAAACAAACTGGAATGTTGTTAAACCTCATCTTCATTGTCATTCCCTTAGTTCTGTCTCTTTTCTTTACATTAGAGGTTTTTGTGTTTTGTGCGTTNNGGTAGCGTCTCCATTATAAGTATTTTAGTCGCAGTATCGCTAGGTATTTTCGGTTGTTTTGCGCAAATTGACAATCATATTCATGATTATCCTTTTGATAAAGCAAGCGGGTCTAAGACATTTGCGGTTTGGATCGGAATAAACAAAGCATATGTAGCCCTAAAAGTATCATTCATATTCTACATGGTTTTTCTTATTCCGTTGATCGTTCTTTTTTNNTCTCATCTATCATCTGACTAGCATCCTTTAACGATAATAAGACTGTAAAAAAAATAAATATTCATTTGTAATTTGATTCATTTATCCAATTTTTCTAAGAAACAAAGTTTACATATACCAACATGCTCATACCCAACTACCACCTATGGACTGGAAAAAACTACTCCCTATCGCCGGCATCATCATTCTCATCTACATCCTCTGGAGATTTGACGTTGGAAAAATCCTGGCTGTGTTTTCCGGCATTGACCCTCTCTACGTCGCTCTTTGTTTTCTGAGTATCCCTTTTTGGCTTCTTGTGCTCAACATTGAATGGCAGTTGATCCTAAAACAGCAGAATATCCATGTCAGCTTCGCCTACTCCCTGAAAAACTATTTCATCGGATATTTCTACGGCTTTATTACACCAGGCGGCATTGGGAACTATCTTCGCGCCCTCTATCTCAGACAGGAAAGCAACGTACCGCTCCCCAAATGCATCTCAAACATCATAACCTTTAACACTATTGACCTCATCACTCTGTTTATCTTAAGTTCGATTGGTGGGCTGGTCCTCCTAGGGCAGTACCCATATCTGTTCATCCTGAGTCTTCTTTTTCTTTTTTCCGTGACCGCGGTTTTTGTTTTCTTCCTCAGACAAAAGAAATCAAAACAACTGTTCGAAAAGCTCATCAAAACACAGATCTTCCAGACGATACAAGGTTATATGGATGACCCGATTGAAACCTTTTATGAGGACCTCCCCAGTTTTAAAAGCCTTCGCCTCCCTTTCCTGATTTCATTTGTCGGTTGGTTAGTCTTTTTTTCTGAACTGTATCTGATCGCACAACTGTTCGACATTCATGTCCCGTATCTCACTTTGTTCTTTATCCTTGCGATTGCAGCGACCATCGCCTCCATCCCTATTTCGATCTACGGCCTTGGAACACGAGATGCTGCCCTTATCGCACTCCTCTCCCTTTATGGTGTATCCCCGGAAAACTGCATTAGTTTTACCCTGTTCTGGTTCACGGTCTTCTGGGTCACCCCTAGCATTATCGGTGCGTTCATCACGCTCTTCGAACATAAGAAACTCCCAAGTAAACCAAAAGTCGCTTCATCCTGATTCATTTTCAATAATACGAAGTCTATTTATATGCGTAAATCCTATTAATTTCTTAAAGGAGGCTGTTCATATTTCAACGAAGGTTGGTTCAGCGGTAAAAATATGTGTTGTCTTGTGTGTTTCATTTTCTCTGGTGATCCCGGGAGTCTTGGGGGTAGCGAGTGTCTTTTATAACACCCGCGCCTCTGAGCAAATCATGGTATCAAAGATAGCCAAGGAAATCGAAATCCCACCCGGATCAGATTATTTCATCCGATATGATGTCCAAAATTTGACATTGAACGAACAAGATATCGAACCATCAACGAATGGATTATCTGAGACGGTGATCGCAGCAATCGCGAAATCACCCCGGTGGATTCAAGAAAGACTCACAAGTCAATTTCAGAATCTCACTAACTCATATAGTTATGCAGCCGTCCTTTTGAACTCCGGTATACAGTATGCTGATGAAATTGCGTTTTCTATTGCCTGTTGCCCGATTGGGAAAGTCCCCTCAGCTGAGCTTCTGAAAGAAAACGCAGAGTCGCTCTACGAGCATGACCAATGGATCTCCTATGCGGACATCCTGGACTATGATGACGGGACTGGGAATTACTCCTCCACGATTCGCTACCGGGTCCTTGAAAACGGAACAGAACAATACTTCATCCTGCCCCCTGAGATTTATTACTGGTATGTCGTCCATCCAAAGATTACCAATGAGGAAATCGACGCGGTCTACGGACCCTTATGGCGAAACTACCTCATCCAGCACAATGATCTCTGCTATCCTCTGCTGAAAGAAAAACTCTCCACGATCCAGTATCTCTGGGACTGCCAGTCGTATGACCAACCAGGGGCACGACTCTGGAGCTTATGTATCAACCAGCATCCCACTGCGATTGAAGCAATCAGCTACTGGGTCGGAAAAACCGTCCCCAACCAAGCGACCGGGGACCGACCTGGACAGGCCTCAATAATAGCTCATGAGCATAACGGCTGGTGCGGAGAGCTACAAAAGATAGCGGTTGCTGCGCAACGAGCCGCACTCATCCCCTCAATAGCTGCCTGTAACGTCGGCGAGGATCATGTCTGGCGGGAGTTCTATGAGCGAGGCTGGCATGAGAACGACAACTGGTGGAGCGACGCCGGTGGCGCAGTGGACAAGCCTGATATCTACGCGTACGGATGGGGAAAGAACATGTCAGCGATCTATCAATGGCGTGGTGATGGCACCATCATACAGGACACCGCACGCTACATCCATGAAAAAGACCGGATCACCGTGGATTTTACCGTCAAAGACCTGTTTAGACAGCCAGTGGACGGCGCCCGAGTCATCGTCCTTGTCAAGGGTCCGAAGGATATCACGTTTTATAAGAACCTGTTCTCGGAAAAGATACAAAATATCTGGGATAAGCTCCCTGAGTTTCTCAAAGGAAAACTCTTCACGTTATTGTTTGGTAAGATTAATGAAAGGATTGATAAAATCCCAGATAGCATCACCGGGCTAACAATCACCACCTGGAATTATACAGATTCTCAGGGGCGATGCAGTTTTGAATTAGGGAAAAATCTGGAGTACATTTTTTTAATCCAAGAGGGGAACCTGAAGAAACCCTGGCAGCTCGCCCGCCATAATACCTTCCGCAGTCTCAAAACAGGGGAGGATAAATCATTCAGAATCACTCTAATGGACGCCTCACGTAAACCCCAGAAGATGACCCCTGAGGCGACTCAACTGCCTGTGTTTCAATTTCGTCTGTCGTTCAACAGCAACGGGTATCAACCACAGAAACATTTCACGAACGAAGGAATCGGCAGATATGAATTTCTAGGCAACATCGATATATTGTTGCTCGATTCAGAAAATTTTCAACGATATCGGGAAGGAACAGCGTTTAGCTATATCAGATTTAACGACAGTATCGGTGCCGCGATCAATGCAACCCTGACTTGTTCAATGGGAGAAACCGACCTGTATCTCATCTTCAGAAATCATAACCGGGTAACCCACGAGATCATTGATTTTTCTCTGGATGTTTCTATAGAGACCACGAGCGATCGGGTGCAGATCGTCATCCCGGACACCATGCTGTTTGAAACACCCATCGCTAATATCGGAGACACGGTTCTCGTCTCCGGGATTGCGACGACAGATATGGTCTACCTCACCTTTGATCATGAGCCTCCTGTGATCGAGCTTCCCGTTACGAACGGGGAATGGTTCTATGCGTGGGACACCTCGGGAGTGACCCTTGGCACTCATCTAATCACGATCGCGGATGGAGGAACTATGTCAGATGAGCGATCCATTCAGTTGATTGATGGACGACCTCCATCTCTTTCGATTAATACCCCGGTTGATGGCGCGATTCTTGAACAAGGGCTCCTCACTATCTCCGGTCAGAGTTCAGATAATCTCGCTGTTGACCATATTGAGGTCACTCTGGATAATGTCACCCATACTGCTGTCGGCACGACCAACTGGAGTCTCTCTTGGGATACCACAGGACTCCCCCTTGGTGATCATCTCCTCACGATAAAAGCCATGGACACCCAATATCTGACGTCGACTCAAACGCGCTGGATTGTCCTAAACGAAACCGGCCATACCTGGGGTCCTCAGATTAATACCTTATCTTATAGCCCTGCGGATCCCACCAACACCAGCAACATGATTATTTATACAAACGTGACCATAACAGGACCATTTGCCATTCACAATATTACTCTTTTCGTTTATGATGGAACCAATACTGTGTCCTATGCGATGTATCGGTATGGTGACTATCCCGTTCAAAGTCGCCATGAGGAAGACCCGTTAATCAACCAATCAAACGCTCCTCTTTTTGGTGTTGAACTCGGTCAGTTCTCTACTGGTCAGACTATTGGGTTCTGGATCGTCGCGGTCGATACCGCCCAAAATAAGATACAATCAGAGGGTGATTCGTTCACCATAGTATAACGTCCGAGGTGCGATGAATCAGACTGATTGGAAAAAAATACGGCGCCTCCATCAAATGCACAAGCGAGAAAAGAAGACGGCCTTTGCATATACCCCGTGGCTTGCTACCTTTTTCTGGGACCTTCCTGCAAAGGAACAACTCACTGACTTTCTTCAACACCATATCGATCTTCATGGTCCGATTACTTCAGTGTCTTCTTCACATCCAGTGGTACAGGAACATACCCCGATCCATCTTCCGTATCTCTATCGACATGATGTCTCATTCGAGGATGGTTCACTCTGCATCCTCTTTCAAAAATTTAATTTCTCCAGGGATTTCACCTCGCTGTTCACCTCATTTACCTGGGCGTATCTCCCGATGCTTTCCACTACGTTTCGGAGGCGCCATCGTCAGTACGAAAAGAGCCTCGGTCGCTTTGTATCACTGATTCATCCGAATCCGCAGTCACTATGGAAAAACTATATTTCGTTTCTTTCTACAGTTGGTTCTTCATGGAATGAGAAGAAGACCACGTTCCTTGGTCCGACATGGGTTGTGCTGACAGATGTCACCGCAGTCACCCTTGCTGTACCTGGTGCCAACCAGTTGGTAGGATCTTCGTTGTATTCTCATCTTGCGAATACGATTCAACGCAATCGTTTTCAGAAAAAGCAGTTTGAAACTTTAGGGAAATCAGTGGGAAAGATGATTCGATCCGGTTATTTACAGAAGGTTACGTTCACCGATATCGGCCTTGGGAATTATATCCTTGATTCAGAGGGTATGGTTCGGTTCATCGACGGTGAATTATTTCAAGTGTTCCCTGAGGGAGTTCCTTCTCATTATAAGGCATTGGAGCTGGTGTTATTCATGGAGGACATATACGTTGAGATGGTCCGTGACTATTGTAGAACCATCAACTCTACGAATTCCGAAGCGACGCGCAAGTACCAACAAGGTCTGCTTGAGTTTTTTTCCTCGTTTCTCAGGGAGCTTGACTTATCAAATGATGAACTGGTATTGGCGCAGGGGATGTACCATGATTGGTCGACGAAGGTAGGCACGTTCATTTTTACGCTGTTTCTTTCATTGCATTGGGACGCCAGGGTAATTTGTTCTTTCCGGCTATTGCTGAAAGAAGCACTTGAAAAAATACTCGCGAAACAGATATCCAGTTGAAATAACAAGTTTAAAAACTTTTAAAAGAGGATGTAGCATCCCAGATACTAATTACTTATTGTGGGGAATGAAAAATGAGTCCGATAGAGAAACCAAGGAAGCGGGTAGACAATCCACCTCAAAAACTACAAAAATCATCACGAAAATGGATGTACCTCGCATTGATACTTATCGTTATTGTGATCGCTGTTGTCGCAGTCGTGGTATCTCAGAATCTTTTAAATCCAAAAAGCGACAACGTCCCTGAAGGAAATCCCGTCGCACTCTTTGATACAGATTACGGAACATTTAAGGTAGAATTGTTCCAGGATAAAATGCCGGAGACCGTCGATAATTTTGTGAAACTGGTAAATGATGGTTTTTACAATGGGGTGATTTTCCATCGAATCGGTGATAATTTTATGATCCAAGGTGGTGGTTATTACCCGAATGGGACACGGAAAACCAGTCCGTATGGGAACATCCCGTTTGAGACTAGTGATGTGAAGCATGTCGATGGGGCGATCTCCATGGCAAGCACCGGGGCAAAAGTCGGCGGAGCCGCCGAATTCTTCATCTGTGATGGAGCGCAGTCGTTCCTTGATGGGAACTATGCTGCTTTTGGTGTAGTTATCGAAGGTCTTGATGTCGTACGAACAATCGCAGCACAACCGCATCCTGATGGCGGCGATGGAACCGGGAAACCGGATTCAGATATCGTCATCAATAACATTATCATTATAAGTTCATAATCCGGAGTTGAGAAAAAATGGGGAACAGAAAAGCGATTTTTGAGACAACCAAAGGCAAATTTACACTAGAACTCTTCGAAGATAAAGCACCACTTACCACAGGAAATTTCATAAAACTCGTGAACCAAGGATTCTACAATGGGTTGATTTTCCATCGGGTGATCCCGCAGTTCATGGTCCAAGGTGGATGCCCGGAAGGAACCGGCTCAGGTGGTCCTGGGTACTCGATTAAGGATGAATTTCACAAAGATTTGAGCAATGTTCGAGGGACGATTGCGATGGCGAACCGCGGACCGAACACTGGTGGGAGCCAATGGTTTATCAATGTCGTGGATAACTGTTATCTTGATTTTGATAAGAAACCGTATTCGAGTGCCCATCCTGTGTTTGGAAAGGTTGTCGAAGGCATGGAGATTGTCGATGCGATTTCTCAGGTGAAGCTTGGTAGGAACGATAAACCAGTTCAGGATGTCATTATTAAAAAAATAACGATCGCATAAGAAGATGATGTGGTATCTATGGCTGTTCTTTCTGATGGGGATATCGAGCAAGCACTAAAAAGCGATGAACTAGGTATTGAGCCGTTCGTCCAGAAGAATCTGACGCCGAATGGGTATGATCTTTCTATCGATGAAGTCTATCTCCGTACTACTGATGAACATATCAAAGAAGGTGTGGCAGTGATCCCACCCCTCACCTGGTTTGCGATCAGCACAAAAGAATTCGTCAAAATGGGTCCTCAGATAACATCGCAGCTATGGATTCGGTCTAGTTACGCTCGTAAAGGGATCATGGCAAGCTTCGGAAAGGTCGATGCCGGGTTTCATGGGACGCTTACATTTGGGTGTTTCAATGCCAGTGATAAGCAAGTGGAGATCCCAATCGGTGATCGGTTTTGTCAGATTGTCTTTGAGCATCTTGAACAAACACCGAAAGCATTGTATCATGAGAGGTCGGGGACGTATCAGAACCAGCGTGGTGTGACATTAAAGAGATGATTCCTTCTCAATAAAAAGATATATATTTATATATATTATTTCTTGTTTTACTTTACTAATAAAAAGAATGGTGATTACACCAATTCCAAAAGATATCTCAGGAAAGGAAACACCTGTGGGTACCGCTCGAAAAACCATTTAAAGAAAGAAAAAACCGGACTGTCATACGAGAAAGGAATCTTCACCGAAAGAGTTCCCCAGTCGCTCTCCGCACCCTTGGTGTCTTTTGCTTTCACTTTGACTGAGTAAACCCCTTTCTGGCTCCAGTTATGGGACCTAGACGCTTGTACACCAGAACCATACGGTCCAAACCATCCACTTGAGGTATTATCCCCCCAATCAATATAGTAGAAGACGTCGTTCAAATCAGGATCTGTTGTCACAACGGTAAAAATATATTGAACCAGAGGTTTCCCACGAGACGGCCCTTCTACATCAGGGGTGTTTGGAGCAGTATTCGTACCGGTAATCAATGCCCCGGTCGTATCAGTAATAGTAAGGTCATCTGCGTCTGTAACTGATAAGACCACGGTGTAATTCCCTTCATTGGAATAGCTATGTGTTGGGTTTTGTTGATTTGAGGTATTCCCATCACCGAAATCCCAGGAAAAGTCATAGGGTGGGTTCCCGTTTTCTGCAGTCCCTGTGAATTGGATTATTTGACCTGGTGATCCATAGTAGGGACCATGTGCATCGACATCGAAACCTAGGATGGTGAAATCAGATTCAGATATCGCGGAGGCACTTGATTGGGAGGTGGTCACCACTACTTTGATCTGACAATTGTCAGAACCACTTGCACCAATCAACCATTGATACCAACCATTGTTAGGAATATCGGTCGCAAGAGGCTCCCAGGGACCAGCAGCACCATGACGAGAAAGCAGAATATCCACTGTAGACTCACCTTGAGACGCAGGTACAGCAGAGAGCCAGCGGATATTACGAATAGACCCGCTTCTGAAC
>DAYE01000010.1:2633-3401 GCA_002506745.1 Euryarchaeota archaeon UBA33 | reverse complement strand
GTTTGGAAAAGATAAAAATAAAAGGACAAGCATTGATACGACAATTTCCCACAGGTGTAATTATTGTTCATAATGTAGAACTGATAGCTCCGAATAATTTTTTCATTGCAAAATGAGAGCAACATTGTTTAATTTGATCAATGATTTCTTCAATGTGATATCTGCCAGTATTTTTTGTGATATGCTTAAAAAGACAACGCGGTTTTCCCCCGTACGCTAGAACGGAAGGCGATCTTATGAAAAAAAGCTCATTATATGTCCTGTTCAGTATCACCGCAATCGGAGCAATGCTCTTCAGCGGATGTACGAGTCAAACAACAAACAAAAAAAACATTCCACAAACCATCCATGATGAATTTTCGACAAACGCAACCGGTGGAGAATACGAATTAGCTGGTGGGCTTGCTCATTTCTCAATCCCCCATGATGCAGTCAGCCAACAGATCACGATATCAATGGATTCTGTCGCAGATCCTCCGTATGACACAAATCTGACATTCACAGATTGTTACGCCTTTGGTCCTGAGGGGATCCTGTTTCATGCACCTGTTATCCTCACCTTGCACTATAATTCTTCGAAGATCCCTTCTACGGTTTTTGCTGGTAATTTGAGTTTATTTGTCCTTTCCGGCACCACCTGGTCAAAAATTAAGAACTGCAGCGTGGATCTCACCACCCAGACCGTCACCGGACCTCTCCTGCATTTCAGTATGATCGGTGCGGGTTATATCCCCCCTGAGAAGCTTGAGCAGACCGAGGAGCGAAACG
>DAYE01000010.1:0-2611 GCA_002506745.1 Euryarchaeota archaeon UBA33 | reverse complement strand
GTTGTTCTGGGAGCGTACCCCTTATATGCGATACTATGCGCTCACCTGGCATTATCATGGCAATCCCGCCGAGAAGTATGGTTATGGCACCTGGAGGGACTGGCATGGTGCTGATAGCATCGAATCTGACCAATCGACTTGGCCAGAGTACCATTTCTTGGACAACACCACGTATTACTACAGCAACTCTGAGACCGACTCTATTACGTACTCTGAGTACTTCGTGACGACCACGTATAATTCCAAGTGGTTGATCGACCATGGATACGATGGGGCGGTGCTGATCGAGGTCGTAGACTATTTCAGAAGCGACGAGGCAATCGACAATGATACCAAGGCGATGCAGATATCAGAGATGGCAAGCTTCGTCACCCAATATATGTATCATTGGACGATCACCGTACGGCCCGTGTCCTAGACGACCGAACGCGGTCACTGATGGTAAACAAGGGAGGAAAAATATTAAAATATGTTCAGGTTGGACTTCATGAAGAAAGGAGGTACGTAANNGTGGCGGCAGGATTGCGTCTACGTCAGATGAAGTTCATCGAATGACCGCTGGTACGGCTCATGATAAGGCGTTTGAGGAGGCGATAGAGGAGATACGGCCCTCTTTCATTCAATGTCCACGATGCACCAAATGGGTCTGCAAAGAAAGATGCTGGAACGAAGAAAAAGGTCTTGACAAAGAGTGCGCCCCGGATGTCGGGGTGGAAATGGCAGCTGCCCAGGCGGCACGGACTGTTGAAGAGATCCATGCCCATGCGCAGGTCGCATCTGAGGATCTGCCAAGCAAGGTTGATTGGAAAAGCAACAGGCTAAAAGCTTCCTGTCCGAAATGCGCTGCTCCTTTACCGGGGAATGTGAAGTTCTGTCCGAATTGTGGTGAGAACCTGTACATGGGAAAAAAATGTGCGAAGTGCAAAGCTGAGTTAAGTCCTGGTGCGAAATTCTGTCTTGAATGCGGAGAAAAAGTAACATAAGCCTTCAGATGAGAAAAAGATATGGAAAATCTATGGTGCGAAAGTAACCGATACTCCGGATAGGATTTGTGATGATTACAATATTTTTTTCAACTCTTGAGTGAAAATATCATAGGTGGTATGGTCATCCAACACAAATCTGACCCAGCAAAGTATATTCATATTTGCCCTCATGCAAGAAAGATTAATATATTGTAGTAGTATTTATTGTTCGAAAAAGTGAACATATGTTCGAAAAAGTGAATATAACTCCGTTGGGTATGAATATCCTTACCTTCCTGGCTCGCCATCCAGAACAGGAATTTTATATGCGGGAGATTGCAAAATCAATCAACAAAAGCGTTGGTGGAACCCATAAAGCACTCAAATCACTCCAGACAATGGCTTTTGTTGTAGAAAAAAAGAGCGGAAAAAACACCTACTATATGATAAATGTGACGAATCCTTCAGTGAAAAATTTTAAAATTTTCATGACAACAACCGAGCTGAATCAGTTAATCACTGATTTGAAAAAAATCACTGAAAAAATTATACTCTTTGGCAGTTGTGCGACTGGAGACGATACGTCGGAGAGTGATATTGATCTTTTTATCCTGACACAAGACACTAAAAAAGTAAATGACTATCTAAAAAAGAAACGTCTTGAAAGAACAATCCAGGCGGTGGTGGTCAACGCACCAGGTTTAGTAAAATTGAGAGAAAAAGATAAGGCATTTTATCAGGAAATAAAGAAAGGAATAGTACTACTAGATGGTAAGAACGATGAATGACTTTGAACGGTGTATAAAGGAACGACATCTCATCAAAATTAAAGCGACGAGCGAGATGATTGAAAAAGAGATTACAACTGCAGAATACGACTTAGAACGAAGTAAAGAGAGTATGAAAGACGAAGATTACAAATGGGCATCAGTACAGGCATACTATTCGATGTTTCATGCAGCAAAGGCACTTGTTCTTAAAAAAGGATATCGAGAAAAAAGTCATTATTGTCTCAGTATAGCGGTTCGAGAACTCTATGTGAAAGACGGTACAATGAATGATGAACTTGCAGATACCTTGGAACTGTGCATGCATCTCAGACACGATGCTGACTACGGACTGATCTATGACAAAGAAAGCGCCGATACAGCTATTCACTACGCTCAACAATTCTTGTCAAAAACAAAAAAACTCCTCTAATCATAATGTATGATGCGAATCTGGAGGGGGTTCATAAGGAGAAAAACGGATCAATAATCATAACATGTGATGAGTCAGCTAATTTAAAAAAAAATAGAAATTGAGGGAATTATATAAGATATTGTTTGTACTCTTTGAGGTATCGTTTGAAAAACCACAGGATGAAAATATTCTCATCTTTTTTCAGTTGGCTTCGCTCGAGGGCGGTGTAGTAGCTTTTTCGTTGTGAGTACGGGATGATGAGCATCGGGTATCCATTCTTGTGAAGCACATAATTCATAAGGAGTCGTGAGAGACGACCGTTGCCATCTCCAAATGGATGAATCGTGACGAATTTAAGATGGGTGAGTCCTGCGAGCTGCACGGGGTGAAGTGTCTTTTTATTCTCATGATACCAGTCAAAGAAGTCTCGTAATAAGAAATCGAGTTCAATGGGGTATGGCGGG
>DAYE01000049.1 GCA_002506745.1 Euryarchaeota archaeon UBA33 | reverse complement strand
TTCAATGGAGATGTGATCCCGGCAATGCATCACTATGAAGCGATTCCCGGTGTCGGACGGTACACCTCGCAAGCTGTACTCATCTTTGCAACCAATGCTGACCTTGTCACTGTTGACACGAACATCCGCAGGATTTTCATCCATGAATTCAGCCTCCCCGAAACCGTCTCAGAGAAAACCATTTGGGGGCTTGCCCAGCGATGTCTTCCCAAGGGTCGAAGCAGAGACTGGCACAACGCCTTAATGGACTATGGGGCTCTTCATCTCACCGCACGAAAAACAGGAATACCACCAAAAACAAAACAACCGCGATTCGAGGAGTCAGACCGACAGCTGCGAGGCCGCATCATACGCCTGCTGCTACAAAAAGACCAAGGTTTTGCACAGATAAAGAAACTTTTTGAGGTCGATGAGCCGAGACTTCAGATCATTCTCGATAAACTCGCCCACGAAGGTATTATCTCTCGTAAGAACGACCGGTACCATCTCAAAGAATAACAGGATCTTTTTCACAAGATCGTCCCAATCTCGATTACTTTGAAAAAAATTTCAATTGCTTCCTGTGCTTTTAAATACATATACAACAGTAAATTTAAATATTATGCACGTGTATATTTATTACAAGATATGAAACTAACCATGAAATTTCTTGTCATCGTCCTAGCAGCGCTCCTCATCGGTACCACAGGGTACAGCCTCTATTACTTCTATGGTGGAACCAACGATAACAACGATAATGACCACCAGCATAACGAAACCGACACCGAGCCACCAACGATTACCTTTGTCACAGGAAATGCGACTGTCATCGCTGGTCAGATCGTCACGATTACCGCAGAATTCTCCGATAACGTGGCAGTGACAGACGCGACACTCTACTCCAAAACAGCTGGAGCCTCAACATGGGATTCTGCTTCGATATTAACTGGGAGTGCATCCATTTCAATACCTACGACTGCAACTGAAAATTATTACTACTATGTCACCGTTAATGACGCTGCGGGAAATGGTCCGGTCGGAGATCCTTCTGTTGATGGAAATTCCTATTTTATTATCACAGTCATCCCTGGAGGAAGCGATGGAAATCAGAGCGGGAACAAAACGTTCACGCATCAGGTGTTCATCGAAGAATCAACTGCAACGACGTGCCATTTCTGTCCAAACGTTGGGAGCATCCTGGAAGATCTTGAATCCTCCCCCTTATATCAAAACCTGTTTTATTACGTGAGTATGGTCATTGACAACAGCAAGGCTGCCGACTATATTAACACGGACTACAATCGATCTGGTGATCCGACCGTCTATATTGACGGGGGATACAACGTGCTTTTCGGTGGCCTTATTCCAGAAATCAATTATACCACTGCTATACTTTCCGCGCAAAACAGGCCGGTCCCACAAGTGCGGGTGACAGTCACTGCAGATTATCAAAATGCCACAAAGGATATTCATGTCGTTGCATTGGTCGAAAATAACGAATCGGTTCCGTACATCGGGACTCTACGTGTATATCTTTTGGAGATCATCTCCTCAAGCTTTAACAATTACAACGGCCAGAAATATCGGAACGCGTTTGTTGATTTCATCATCAACCAAGAGATAACTGTTCCAGAGAAAGGTCAGAAATCATTTACCGCCAATTGGTCTGTGGGAAGCCTTGATTACGAGAATCTCAAGGTGATTGCCGCTGTGTTTAACACCACGGGGCATGAGTCCCATTCTGCACCACCAAACCGGAATCCCTTCACCGCCCATTATGTAGATGCGGTGAATGCGACCTACGTCGTAAAAGGAGAAAGGAACCTTCCACCTGAGGTAGGGATTGTTTCACCCCAAAAAGGTAAGTTCTACATCCGTGGGAATCTCAAATTCCAATTGTTCTATAAAAATCGTCTGCTGAAAAATACTCATATTATAGGAAAGACCACGATTAGTGCATACGCAAAGGACGACTCAGGGATAGCGAAAGTCGAGTTTTACCTCAATGGTAAGCTCGTAGCAAACATGACCTCACCACCGTATAATTGGACCCCGTCAGTGAAATTCTTTAAAAATCCTCTTATTCCTCACAAGTACACCATCATGGCTAAAGCCTATGATGATACGAATAAAACTGCGACTGCAAGTATCATCGTCAAGGCATGGTGGGTTTTTTAAAACCTTTACTTTTTTTTACTTTGGTGAACACCCGCCTGCTGTTCATGATTGCGATGATAGTGCGGGAAAATACGACAAAAAACGCATAGAAACCATTGTCCAGATTTCTAAGGATTCTTTTAAAAGCATACAAAGGAGTGTAGAACTCAGTATACATCTGTTGTACGCCAGCGAGTAATTCTTCAGGGATCATCTGTTGCGGGGTAAACACGACGGTTTTTAAATTATAGTTTTTCCAGTCTTTGGTCAGTATTCTGCCTTGTTGTTCAAGCTGTTTGAACAGAAGGGTACCAGGGAACGGTGTGAGTATTGAGAAATCAGCAATGTCGATTTTTAGCTTCTTGATGACCTTGAGGGTCTCTTTAAAAACCGCTGGTGTATCCGTATCAAACCCAAATATGAAACAGCCGATGACCGCCATTCCATGTCTATGGATGTTGTGAACTGCCTGGGTATATTCGTCGACACGGTTGGTCTTTTTCCCGATCGCATCAAGCGTCTCTTGGGACACGGATTCGAACCCGATGAGCCAAGCGACACATCCTGCCTCCTTTGAGAGATGAACGAGTTCTGGGTCGCGCGCGAGCACATCAACGTTCCCGTTGCAGAAGAAGCGCTTATGCAGTCCCTTCATTTTTCTGAACAACTCTTTTGTGTACTCAGGGTGAATAGTAAGCGAGTTGTCATAAAACATGAGAGTTTTTTGTGGAATTGTTTTCATTTCCGTAATCACATCATCGATAGGACGTTCGTAGTATTGGGACCCACCAGGGATGTTGGTCTCCGGACAGAAGTCACATTGATAAGGACATCCCCTGGTCGCCTCGAGCGCGCCGGTGATAACAAACCCTGGTAGTGAAATCATGGTGGGAGGAAGACGCGTTGATGTTTCGAATGGTGGTGCCTGATAGAACGGTTTGATCTTGTGCTGCTCGATATCCTGTAATGCAACGAGCCATGCAAGCTCAGGTCTTCCGATGAGTACACTATCAGAATGTTGTTTCGCTTCCTCAGGGATCCCTGAGGCATGCAGCCCGCTGAGAACAACAAGAGCCTTGTTTTTTCGGAACCTGTCTGCGATTTCATAGGCATGTGGTGCTGTCGAGGTGACAAAATTGATATGAACCACATCATAATTTTTTTGAAAATCGATAGGAGTGTACCGTTCATTGACGATGGAGACCGTGTGATTTTTCGGGGTGATTGCAGCGATCTCGCGGGCCTGCAAGGTTGGGAGAATGGAGAACGCAGTGAGCAATGTTTTATCGAGGAATTTGTAGGATGCACTCCCCATCCACACGGTTTCAACGATAAGGATGTTCATTCTTCTTGTGAGGAAAAGAGAGACAGCTATTTAAGGAATCGTACCTATTGCAAGCCCACTTGGCAAGTATGAACCAATTCTACAACCCCCTGTTTATTGCGAAGATTCTGAAAAGCTACCTCTTCGACATTGACCGGTTACACAGACTCGATGAGGAGGGGCTCAGAGCATTTCAAAATACGCAGGTCCGAAAGATGCTTCATTTTGCTTCAACGGTCCCCCTCTATCAAGAAAAATACCAAGCGGCTGGCGTTCAATCGACTGATGTCACTGGTATCAATGACCTTAGGAAGCTTCCTTTCATGACAAAAGACGATATCAAACAGTACTACCCTGCAGGTATTATCTCATCGACAAAGAACAAAGACCAGCTTGTCGAGGTCGCAACCTCAGGGACGACAGGGAAATCACTGCCGTTGTATGTTGACCTCTACGATATTGTGATGGGCCTTTTTGCGTATGTCCGAACCCTTCATGAGTATGGGATGAGCATCTGGAAGAACAGGATAACGATCATCGGTGATTTTGCGTCCCACACTGCAGAGAGCGGCTATGTCACTCGAGGGGTGCAGCCACGGTTCAACATCATGTCACGGTTCAAGAATATTCAATGGCTCAATACGAACGATGACCCACAACAACTGATCTCTCAGATTAACGCGTTTCATCCTGAGTTTATCGGCGGGTATGTCGGTATTCTTAGCCACCTGGCGGTGCTGAAGCAGACGGGGCTGGGTGCGGATATTTCACCAGCCCATATCGGAGCTACCGGTTCAGTCCTTGATCCATCGCTGAAGACCTTCATTGAGAAATCGTTCGGGACGCACGTCTTTGAGGTCTATGGGGCGACTGAATCAGGGCTCATCGGGTTTAAATGCAGACACGGCAATTATCATATCATGGCTGATTTAGTGTACCCAGAGTTCTTGAACAAGGGAATTCCGGTACGCTCAGGGGAAGCAGGCCATCTTGTCATCACGAAACTGTTCGGCGGAGGAACACCGATCATTCGGTACAACGCCATAAACGATATTGTCGCCCCGCTTGATTCGACGTGTAGATGCGGTATGGCCGGTGGTCTTATCAAGAAAATCTACGGTCGTGACGATCTAGCGATTTATTTACCAGATGGAACCGTACTTCTTGCGTCCTCCTTTTCTGAGATTTATAGCCGGTTACTCTATGAACTGCGAACGAACAAAGTGAAGAATACGCGGATCGTTCAACACGATTTGAACACAGTAGAAATTGACGTTCTCGTCGATGAACAATTACGCTCGGTAGGTCCTTCTGTAGCAGAGGTCTGTGCATTTCTTAAGCAGGGGTTCCAAACAAAGGTGGGTCCCCAAGTCACCGTAACAGTCCATGAGGTGGACGCAATTGACTCCCGCGGCCCCCGGATCATTTCCAAGGTTGATCCATCGCAGTTTGTCATCACTGGTTACCGCTAACTTAGAGTGAAATCTGGAAAAAAACCACTTCAGAAATGAACGCATTGGAAGTATTATGGCAGCGATTTTTCTCAGAATAGAATATTTTCTTCTCACTGGGCAACTTTATTCCTTTTTTGCGGCCTTGGTTCATAATTCACCCCTTGTGACAGCCAGTCGTATTGTTCTATGAATCAATTGTCGTATGTTGTACCCTATTGTTTTGAGCCATGTTTCATTGGTTTGACATTTTCGGTTCCTGCTGGAAAGATAGGAGTTGGTTTGGTGTTTGAATGAGCTGAATCCTGCTTCGCTGTTGGAGCGTTTGTGGTAGTGTTTGTCCCAAGTTTTTTCGTCCTTTTTTCGTGAGACGCACATCCTATGCCAGGCAGGGTATCCTTTGCTTTTGCTGGTGCTGTTCTTTTTCATCATGAGAAATAGGGTTGCGCCTCGTTTGGCGATGTATTGTGCGTTGCGTCGTGATGCAAGTCCTTTATCGGTGCAGACATCGCCGATTTCTCCATCGATCTGTTCAAGCAAAGGAATCAACAGGGGTGAATCATGCCGTGTAGCCTTGGTAACTTCTATGGAGTAGATAGGTTTTTCAGGACCTTTGATTTCCATGGCGACATGAATCTTTTTAAAGTCGCGTTTTCTGGTTTTCTTCTTGGTTCTCAGGCAGTACCAAGGGAGTAGTGATTGGTTGTTTCTCCGCTGGAATCGATGCCGATGTGTTTGCGCTTTTTTTAAACTCAGCAACAATAGCGTCGTTCGTTGTTCGCAGCCGTGTTTTATCCAGCTTCTTCATGGTCCGTTGAAGGGTTGATCTGCTTGGTGTTTTCTGGAGTTCCAAGAATTCTCGGAGTCCAGGGAATCCTTTGGCAAACGAGGTGATCTCCCGGAATTTCAAACGGTAAAACATCTTCAAGAGCAGCAGGATCACAAGTCCTTTCCACTCATATGCAGGTGGTCTTCCCGGTCTCTTTTTCTTTGTTCTCCAATATTGTGGTGGTTGTTGATTCCAGATGATCTTTTTGCCTATTTCCAGGAAGAGTCTAAACTCTTCCTCTTCTGCTTTTTCATAGATTTTCCAATTGGTTTTTCGCATACCCATCCCTCGTGCAAGAGGATATGCGATTCTTAGATATTAATTATGAGCCAAAGCCCTTTTTTGCGAAAGGTATTTATAGTGTCTTTTATTAATATTAAATATCCAAAAGATTGTAGAGGGATAATATGAAAGTTGTCTTATGTAATGATGGCACGTGTGTCCCTCCGAAATGTCCTGTCGTGGATATCAGGAGTGATAAAGTCATTATAGGTGAAAAAAAGAACGTTTGCACTTTAACGAAAGCACAATATAATATTCTCCGCCAGAAAATACTCAGCGGCGAAATCTAAATCTTTTTTTCATCAATTCTTTTCTTTTTCTTTTTTTTAGTATTGATGGTACCCTGCTTTGTTTTCATGGTACATATCGATGCTTTCTTTCATGAGTTGTTGAAGAAATGCTAATCGCTGCGCATCGGTGTTACATCCAAATGTCGCCAACGTCCCATACACTGTCGTGTACTTCGGTTTCACAATTCCGTTGTCGTATCCTAAGGTCACGATGGTGAACATCGGGATTCCGTTCACATGGTCTTTATCGTAAATCACTTGGGCATCTCGTAGCTCGTCGATCGTATGATGTATATTTACATATATATAACCGACCGTCGCATTATCAAACGTCACCAGCGTATGAAACATATCCTGCTTTCCAAAGCTGACAGAGAATAATTCTTCGATAACAGGATACATGATGTCGCATCCCGCGCAGGCATCCCCACTATAATGCAGAAACACAGGGCCTTTTGAAAGATTCTCTAAGATAAAAGAAGGATGTGGGACATTATCTGCGGTTTCAAAGGTAAAATCCGTGGCAGTATTTGGCTCTAGTTTGAGACAACTGAGACATAGAACAAGGACTATACCTGATCGTACCTCAGTATACACTGGAGTGAAAGCGAACATACCTGCAAGGGCACCAGAAACAAGCAAGGATGCGACGACCTGGACCGCAAACATTTTCTTCATGTTACCTCCGCTCATAAGTAATATGTTGCATGGGGCACGCAGTCACACATTTCCCGCAGAGAATACACTCAGGGTCTCGATGCATATTCGGTACATCAATCCCCATAGGGCACACGTACGAGCATCCATTACAATGGGTACAATCTTTGATATCTACCGAGATATGTAAAAAACTAATCTTATTAAATGGACCAAGGAGCGCACCGATAGGGCAGAAATACCGGCACCATCCTCGTTCGATAAGAAAAATTAACACAAAGAACAAAATGAAAATGACGACAGCGACAGGGAAAAAATAGTTCGGAAGAAACTTCCCAGGATTCAAGAGTAAGGTCGGAATGGTACCTGTGAGAAACCCAACGGGACAGATATCCGTAAAAATGAACCCAATGAGGTATGAGGTCACAAATACTAAACTGATCAGCAGAATGTATTTTGTGTATCGGAAATATTTCTCAATTCTATGCTGACCAAGTTTGTTGGCAAAAGGGAATTTTTTCACTTTTCTTGCGACACGGCCCGTTCCTCTTTGAAGGAGGCCAATCGGACACGCCCAACTGCACACAGCCCTTCCTGTTAACGTACCAAGAAACCCGATAATGAGAAGTGGATACAAAAACAATCTCCAAGAAAAACTCCCTCTATCTACGCTTTGTTCCAATGATCGTAAGGGGCAGGCTGAGGTCGCGGCTGGGCAGGCCTGACAATAGAAAAACGGGTAACAAAACCCTGTTTTGAGCCCGGGGAGTCCAGGATAGCCTAGGTTCGCAGTGAAAAAGAGGATAATCTGAAAATAGAGACGTTTCAGCTGAAACTTCATCAGTATCTCTTTCTTCCTATGAGTATCAAACTTACAGCGACCGCTACCACCACAATAGGAAGTTCAAACCCGGGAGTCTTCTTATGGTTTCCAGAACCGTCTGTTTGGTTGCCATCTGGCTGTTGGGTAGAAAGGTTCAGTTTTGTTTTCGCACCGTCTTTCCAGAGCGATCCATATTGCACGGCGACCCAATAGGTGATGTAGGTTGTATCGGTGTATGTCAAGGTTACATCCTGTACATACGTGATGTCACTGATCTTGCTCATCGTGAGATTCTGTGTTTGGTGGCAGATTCCTGTCTTTGCATTGCACTCTTGTACGTTCAGCCTCACAAAAGTAATATCGTCGCCGCTCACATCTACAGAAAATTTTACCGTTGACTTCGCTGTTGGAATAGTTGGAATGAGAATCGGGATTCCGATTACCGGTTCAGCAATGGCAGACGATGCAACTGCAGTCCCAAGGATGCTTATTATTCCTATTACGGCAAATATGATTGTTCGTTCATATCTCATGGTTAGCAAGTCTCCCTTATGCCTTCGCTAGCACCGCATCGAGCTTTAATGCAAGGGTACTATAAGAATCATAACCCACGTGTGTATAATAAATATTTCCCTTTTTGTCAAGAATGTATAATGTGGGAATTCCGCTTCTTGCATAGGTGGATCCAACGGTTCCCTGGATATCGTCCAGCCCGAACGTCCAGTTCAACGTTATGTTCAACTGTCGCTGGAATGCATCGAGGTATTGCTGGAGCAATGAGGCATTCTCCCCCTGGGATACCCAGACATCAATCGATACGATGATGACGTCATCGCGGGAATAGTTTGTTTGTATCCACTTCAATTGTGTCATTTCAAGGGCGCAAGGTTGACAATTCACCGCCATGAGGTCAAGGACGATGACCTTCCCATAAAAATCCCGTAGCTGCCTTGTTTGGCCGCCAAGGGTTGTGAACATAAAATCAACATTTGGGTTCTCTGATTCCTTGTTCATACAGCCTGGGAGAACGGCAACAAGCAAAAGTAAGAAGGAAAGAAACCCAACCACCACTGGTCGTCTGAGGTTAATACTTCATCACCGGACAATCACGCATAGTGTTTCAACTTACCAAGGAGCATCTCCTTTGGCATCGCGCCGATAAACCGATCGACAAGGGTGCCATTTTTAAAGACCAACAAGGTCGGGATGCTCATAATTTTGTATTTCATCGAGGTCTGCGGGTTCTCATCGACATTCAGTTTCCCGAAGACGATTTTCCCTTTCATCTCTGTTGCAAGCTCCTCAATAATCGGCCCGATCATACGGCAGGGTCCGCACCATACAGCCCAGCAGTCTATGACGACGACTGGATATTTCTTCAGATGTTCATCAAGATCTGCATCAAGCATGACGATTGGGGTGTCTGGATACTTTTTCTCCAAGGTCGTACCTCCATTCATATACCGTTTCTGCAACTGGGATAACTTCTTTTTCCTCAGGTCTTCAAGTTCGCCCATGAATGAAAAAATAAACAACATGGTCTTAATTAAGATTTGGACGCTTCCCTTTCGGCATCTTGCAGCCATTTCCTGATGCGGAGGTACCCGATTTTTTTTTCCCCGTCAAGCCATAAAATAGGTGCGGTCTTCTGCAAATCCTCAAAGACGTTGTATGATTTGGCAAGGGTAAAATCATCCTCGTTCCATCGACTGATATCATGGGGGAACGTAATAATTTCAATATCGTCTTTTCCTGAGAGTAGTTCTTTTACCTCATGGCATTTCATGCACTGTTCTAGTGAGAAAAGGATGGTCCTGGTCATACTCCCGCCTCAGCAATACATAACTATTTTCTTTCTACCTACGTGAATACCGAGATTTTTATTAAAGGTTCCCTTTCTGAGCCGCGCTACTGACAAAACTATTTCAACCCTCCCCTTTATTCTCCACGGGGACCGCTTGTGGAAAATCATAAGGTAGTACGGGATCCAATCCATGGTGATATCAAAGTGACGGGATGCCTCCTTGATTTGCTCGGTTCTCCTGAGGTGCAGCGGCTCCATAGCATCAAGCAACTTGGGTTTGCTCATCTCGTATTCCCAGGGGCACATCACACCAGGTTCGAGCACTCGCTCGGCACCTGTGCTATTGCGACGAATATCGCGGAGAACCTTGATCTTCCGAACGAAGAAAAAGACCTTCTCACCTGCGCTGCGCTTCTGCATGATGTTGGGCATGGTCCGTTTTCGCATACCCTTGAGTCGGTACTTCTCGAGCGGTTCGGGGTGAATCATGTTGATCTCACCGAGAAATTGATACTTGGGACCTATACTATTTTTGATGACACTGAAAGATCGTTCATCCATGCAGCGACCATGCACCAGATTCTGCACCACCACGAGGCAAATACAAAAGAGATTGTCCGTATTATCAAAGGAGAACCATCAAAGAGACACTATCTCAGTCAGCTGTTAAATAGTACGATCGATGTTGATCAACTCGATTATCTCATGAGGGATGCGTACTATACAGGGGTCTCCTATGGCTTGATTGATGTGCAACGACTGCTTCAGACGATGATGATTCATAAGGGGAATCTGGTGATGATGCGGAAAGGCGTCAGCGTGGTTGAAAATATTCTCATGGCTCGTGCGCTGATGTATTCCTCCGTGTATTTTCATAAAACGGTCCGCATCGCGGAATTAATGCTCCTGAAAGCTTTAGAGGAGATTCCTGATGCAGAACCCTTCGAGTTCTTCAGGATGACCGATGCCGAGATCATGACAACGCTCCGTACCATGGGTCCGTATCAACAGGAGATCGTCATCCGCTTGAAATATCGTGATCTGTTCAAACAAGCCTATACCGCTTCGTTCCAGGAGCTGACGACACAGGATTGCACGATACTCACAACGCTTGAGGATGCGTCGAAACGACGTGAGAAAGAACGAGAAATCGAGGAAACCCTTGGTATCCCGAAGGGTCATATCATT
>DAYE01000064.1 GCA_002506745.1 Euryarchaeota archaeon UBA33 | reverse complement strand
TCGGTGACACGAGATGATCTCAACGATGGTGGAGCAAGCGTTTTTTATAAGACCGTGCAAGCGATAAGGCGCGTAAATCAAGAATGTCACATCGAAGTGCTCATCCCTGATTTCAAGGGAGATACTGCTGCAATTCAAAAAGTGATTGCTGCAGCTCCTGATGTGATTAATCATAACATCGAGGTGGTCGAAGACTTGTTTCCGCTAATACGACCTCAAGGAAACTATCAGCGGAGTTTAGAGGTATTGAAAACATTAAAAATAAAAGGAAAAGGCATCCCGGTGAAATCAGGCCTCATGGTAGGGCTTGGGGAATCAACAGAGCAAATCATTACAACACTGCATGACTTGCGAGCAGCAGGGGTCGATTTCTTGACCCTGGGGCAGTATCTCCAGCCGACACGCGACCATGCCCTCGTGAAAAAATATTACACGCCAGAGGAGTTTTTACAGCTAAGAATCGCTGCGGAACAGCTTGGTTTTGCGCATGTCGAATCAGGACCACTTGTGCGAAGCTCGTATCATGCACAGAACGCTTTACAGTAATCATGAATTGAGTAGGGGGAACTTTTTAAAAAGAGAATCAAATATACATACGACGCATGCAGTCCCACTCTATCTACAAGGTACCCCAGGGGAAGTTGCTGAAAATCTCACTAGAGTACGATAAAAAAAAGAATGTTATCACGAACATTCGCATCACTGGTGATTTTTTCGCGTATCCTGAGGAAGCAATAGAGCTTCTGGAAAAAAAGCTACAAAACACCGTACTTGACCGGGTGGTCTTATTGGATACGATTTCTTCCCTTATTGCCAAGAATCATATTCAATTTATTGGTGTCAACGCAGAAGGTCTGACCCAAGGGATAATGATGTGTAGACTATGACCGAACAATGGAGGTTGCTTCAGACAGGTTTTACGAATGCATTTTCAAATATGGCGATAGATAAAGCCATACTTGTCGGAAATAGTCAAGGGGTGGTTCCTCCTACCGTGCGTTTTTATGGGTGGGCTCCTCCTGCTATCTCTATTGGGTATTTCCAAAGTCTGATTGAAGAGGTCGATATCCAAGCCTGTGAAAAGTTCGGTGTGGATTACGTGCGAAGAATCACTGGAGGAGGCGCCGTGTTTCATGAAAAAGAGTTGACGTACAGTATCGTTGTTCCTGAGGCGCATCCAGCGATTCCAAAAAACATCCTGAAAAGCTATGGACGGATCTGCGGAGCTGTTATGAAAGGGTTGCACCTCCTGGGAATTGAGAGTGAGTACGCCCCGATTAATGATATCGTTACGGGTGGACGTAAGATTTCAGGGAACGCTCAGACACGAAAGTTAGGAATCGTGTTGCAGCATGGGACCGTCCTTATGGATGTTGATGTCGATACGATGTTTTCTTTGCTGAAAGTACCAAATGAGAAGATTAAGGATAAACTCATCTCTGATGCCAAACAACGAGTGACATCGATTCATCATTGTCTCGGAAAAGAAGTGAGTTTTAAGGAAGTGGCAGGTGCCATGAAGAGAGGTTTTGAGGAAGGATTTCATGTCGAGTTGGTTGAAGGAAAATTAAGTGAAGAGGAACTTGGCTTGGCAAAACAATTTGAAAAAGAATCTTTCTCAAAAAAAGAGTGGAATTATAGACGATGAGATGTTTTGACACTTTCATGGTCACGAATATTTTTGCTTGTCTCAAGTCACTTTAACGTAGAAGAACCGAAGAAGAAAGAAAGACGATGTCTAACTCAATTATATCTGGTGGATTCCTAGTTTCTCCGCATATTCTTTGACCTGTAAAACTTCTTCAGGAGTAATCGGCCGCGATATGTCTTTCTGTTCATATGCCCTGTATTCTGGTCTATATTGACCCATGATATTGACCAATGCATCTGGTAGGTGTTTCGCAATAAATCGTATGACAGGTTTTGAACAACAATCGATGTGATTAGGTAGTACCAGATGACGTACGAGGATCTCACCCTGTTCATTGGCAAGCAGATGATTCCTCTTCACAACGGCAGTATATCCTTCGACCTTAGAGAGTCGTTTTGCACAGGAATCATTCCCATATTTAAAATCAGTGAGATAGATATCGATTATTCCATGGAGTAGTTTCATGGTATCCTCAGAGCAGTACATGTTCGAGTTCCACACCTGCGCAATGTTCGTATCCATCTGCTGGAGGACTTGAAGGATGTACAAGAGATTTGATGTCGGGTCTCCACCAACCCAGTTTACATTGTGAGCTCCTTGTTTTTTCCGCTCTTCTATTATCCTTCCTAGCTTTTCTGGTGCTATGAACGTCCCACAGGGTAACTGGCTGATATCCCAGTTAAGACAAAACACACACTGAAAAGTGCATCCTGAAAAAAAGATCGTATGCGATGGGACCAGGACGGTTTCTTCACCGAAATGTAAAAACTCTGTAGCGATGCGTGCTTCTTGGACACCGCACACCCCAGGCGTTTTCCTCCGGTCTATCTTGCATTTACACTCACAGAAACAACATGCTTGAAAGAGTCGATCAGCAAGCTCGATTTTTAGATCAAGAAGAGATGATGTTTGTATCGAATTCTGAACATTAAATGAACGGAGTGTCTTATCATGAAGTTTCCAGAGATCATCGGTCGATTGTGATATATCAAATGATACTGGGATGCGTTTACAGTCAAGATACTGAGCGGACCTATTTTCTTCAAGGATATCATGGTATTTTGGAAGGAGTGTCCTTACCATCATCATGTTTTGATATCATGGGCGAGTTAAAAACTATGTTGTATATTGGTCAATATCAACCTGCATACCATCGCTGGCTGCTAGAACCTGGACGCCCAGCTTCTTAGTAAGGGCTTCTGCTATCTCCCAGGTTTTAGCTTTGACCAAACCCATCCCAAAATGCGTAAGAATCGCAAGTTTTGGTTTGTTTTCTTTGATGATGAGTTCTGCCTCGTTTAAACAGAGATGCTCAATGGTGCTCCTATCTTCCAGCATCACGACATTGATAATCAGGATATCACCGGTGAAAAAAGAGGCAAGATCAGGAAAGTAATCAGTATCGGTGATAAGAGAAATTGTGCTGTTTTTTCCCTTGATGTTCAAGCCGTACGTTTCCACCCCATGTTTCAACTGCTTTGATGTTTCAAAGGAGATGTTCCCCACATGGTAGCATCCTTTTTCTTTTAGGATCTCGATATGGTCGACTTGTTCTCTTGCGTATTTTAGTATAACTGGATCTCCATGGAGAGCATCATTTGGTGCGAACACGACACCTTTCTTTTTGAATCCCCCGTTTGTCATTGCTTCGATCATGATGTTGATGTCGTTGGAATGGTCAAGATGGCGATGTGTCAGAATGATCCCTTCCAAGTCCTGTGGATCCAGCTTTGGCCTGCTGGAGAGACAGCGAAGAAGTGCACCGGGACCTGGGTCAATGAGCACATGAGTCCCCTCAAGGGAAAGCCAAATGCCACCAGACGCTCGAAGCTGTTTCATCACAACGAAACGTGCACCAGCGGTTCCTAAGAATTTTATTGTGTTCATCTTCTTCCTATACAGAAAATTTTTTTTAGGTCATAGTCTATAAGGACATATGAATCTTTCCGATTATNNCTTATTACCTTGTCAGGCAAATACCATCCGGGCGTGTTTCCACATATGGTGCTGTTGCTAAGGCTCTTGGAAACAAAAAATACGCAAGGGTCGTTGGTACCTATATGAATAAAAACCCAGATGCAGACACGATGCCGTGTTTTAAGATTGTCAAATCTGATGGAAGTCTGGGTGGATTTGGACTTGGAATCACTGACAAGATACGAAGATTAAAAAACGATGGCATAGAGGTTAAAAACGGAAAAATCATTGATTTTGAATCTGTGTTCTTCGATAATTTCAAAACAGAGTATCCATTGAAGAAAAGCAAATCATAGATCTGATAGATCTTTACTTGAGATAAGAGAAACACCTTTTTTCTCAAACAAATTTCTAAAGTGGGTTACTTGCGATTTTTTCAGGTCTTTTTTATGAAGATACACTCCTGTTAGATTTGGTGTTGCCTGGATCGTTTTTTCAAGGATTTCATCATCTATTGTCTCTTCATCTATCTTGTAGGTGGGAATCATATGACCGAAGGCGACTTTTTTCTGAAATGCGATATCGCTGAATCGTGGTGCGTAGTGCCCTCCCCCGATTCCAAGCAGAACAGGGATGTCTTCTGGAAAATCTTTCTCATATTGATATGTCCGTAGCAGCTCAAGGAGTGATTCTGCAATAATAATTGCAGGTTCTTTTTGTCGCCATTGGACTTCTGTGCTTCCTACCTCAACGAAAAGAGTAGGAATCCTCAGGAAAGGACCATGGTGGGTGACTTCATAACAAACCTTATAATCGAGATTTGTCGATTGAAGATTTTTTTTAATGTGTCTGAGAAGTTGGGCCATCATTTTTGGTGCTGCAGGTACCAAGGTCTTTGGTTGCCCACCGAACTGCGCGTCACTGAAGTTACCAATCGGATGAACCGTCAGTGTCGGCGCCCCTGTTTTACTCCGATGTCTGGAAAGGAAGATCGCTATGGATGGGTCGATGTGGAGCTGGTCTTGTATTTCTTGGTCGATGTTTTCATGTCGTATTTTTTTATCAGGAATCGTGACCATCACCAGATTTTTCATCGACGTGTGTCGATACACGGGGGTGTTATAAAAAAAATCTTGTTCTTCCCAAGATGTTTGTTCTAAAAGACTGTTTTTTATATGTGTGCTCGCTGGATCTTCTGTTGAAGAAATTATCAGAACGGTCATATACTGGAGGAGAACCTGCAGGGTGTTTTTGTAATTTGCGTCACAGATTGCTTTGCTCGTTCACGAGTTGTTTAATCCTGTCAACATGAACGAGATAACGGATGCGGTTTTCCACAGAGCAGATTTTTGCGATGAATTGAATTTCCTGGGCTTCTTCTTCCGTCGATAAAAGTCCGATGACTATCATGCAATGAACGGTTGTCTTCTTCCTTATAAAGTCTTGTTGTACAGCCGTTATCCATTTATATAATAACACTGTTTATAAAAATAATTATTTGCGAAAAAATTTATTTTTTTTACACAGATTTCGTTTCTAGTCCCTCTCGAAGGGTTTCATGAGAGTTCCAAAAGAGGTATCGGATGAAACATTGGGTATTAATAGGTCGTCCTCATTTTAGGAAAATAATGTCACCGCTCACACCGATTACCTGCAAGCAACATACTTTGCGATTCGAAAAAACCCTGATCATGGGAATACTCAATGTTACCCCTGATTCGTTCTCCGATGGAGGATTATTCAATAACCGAGATGCTGCGGTCGCTCATGCGAAAAAAATGGTTTCCGATGGAGCAGACCTTATCGACGTTGGAGGGGAAAGCTCACGACCAGGCTCTGAACCCCTCTCGGAGAAAGAGGAGCTGGCTCGGATTTTACCGGTGGTGATACGATTGGTTGACGAGGTTTCTGTCCCGATTTCTATCGACACCTATAAACCAGTTGTCGCAGACGCATGCCTCAAAGCAGGAGCACATCTCATCAATGATATCACGGGATTGACAAACCCAAAAATGAGAACGATTGCAGCAGAAAATAACGCACCTGTTGTCATGATGCATATGCAAGGGACCCCGAAGGCTATGCAACAGAAGCCTGTTTATCAAGATATAATTGGAGAAATCAAAGCTTTCTTTCAGAGACAAATTATAGCAGCACAAAAAGCTGGAGTACGACAAATCATCATCGACCCTGGGATTGGGTTTGGAAAAACAGTAGAACATAACCTGCAGATTTTGAAACACCTTGACGCATTCAAGACCCTCGGATGTCCTCTCCTTGTCGGCCCGTCCCGGAAATCATTCATCGGGACGATCACTGGTCTACCGGTGAACGAACGTCTGGAAGGGACGATCGCTGCGGTGACCGTAGCGGTGATGAACGGAGCACAAATAGTACGGATCCATGACGTGAAGGAATGTAGACGAGCCATCCAGGTGGTCGATGCGATCCGGGGTGTCTGATGCCCTTGGTCTATCTTGGTCTTGGGTCAAATATCGGTGATAAAGAAGCCCATATTGCGCAAGCTCTTCGGCTGATCTCTGAGATATGCGAGGTAAAAAAAAAATCTCACCTGTACCTCACTGAACCCGTCGGAAATTGCCACCAGGACTGGTTTCTGAACTGTGTTGTTGAAGTTGAAACGGAACTTGACCCAAAACATCTGTTATCCTGCATAAAATCCATTGAACGTACTCTTGGCCGGGTAAAAACTGTGAAAAATGGACCCAGGATTATTGATATCGATATCCTCTTTTATGGAGACCAGATTGTTCAGACAAAAAATCTCATTATCCCTCATCCCTTGCTGCAGGAACGGCTTTTTGTCCTTCAACCGATGATGGACATCAATGCAGATTTTGTGCATCCTGTCCTGAAAAAATCAATCCAAGAGTTGTACAAAAATCATCCAAAGAACCAGAAAATCCTACTCCACGAATAGATGATGTTTATATTCTTCGTTTCTATTCTTCTACATGAAAAAGGAGCATTATCTCATGAGACTATGCCGTGAATTTTATTTCGATGCTGCACACTTTATCCCAAATTATAAGGGAAAATGTGAGAAATTACATGGACATACCTACAAATTGGAGATCGTCATCGAAGGCGGTGTGAAGAAAGACGGGATGGTCGTGGATTTTGCAAAAATGAAACAAATCGTCGAGACGGCCGTTCTCGAAAAACTTGATCATCAGGCATTAAACGAGCTGTTTGAGAACCCTACTGCTGAACATATCCTTCACTGGATTGCTGAGCAATTAAAAGAAAAGATACCCTTGTCATCCATTCGGTTATGGGAAGGACGAGGAAAATGGGTGGAGATACTCCTCTAATTAGGGTTTGAGATCGTGGGCGCTACACGGGATTACATAAAACTCATTCGACCATATGGTATTCTTTTTATAGGTTTTACACCTGTTTTCGGTGCATTGTGTAATGGAGAGTACGATGTATTTCATCTCTCTTTGTTGTTGCTCATCGGGTTACTAGGACATATCTTTGTCTTTGTTCAAAATGATTATTATGATGTNNATGGAATACGTTTTAGGCGCAGCCGTATTCTTGTATGGGATCTATGGGGCTTTAACCGTTTCCGACCAGGTTTCTTCCTTTGCGGTCATCATTTCCAGCGTTGCGTTCCTCCAGTGGATATTCAGTGTTGGTGTCTCTGCGAATTTAAAGGATGTTGAATTTGATACGAAACTTGGGATTAGAACCACCCCGGTACTCTTTGGTGTTCATGCGGTTGGAAAACAATTGAAAAAACCTGTCACATTTCTTTTGTATACGTATGGGATAAAACTGGTTCATCTGATCGTCGTCATACTCCCATTCTTCTTCGGGTATTCATCTCCGATGCTCGATGATTATCCGATTCCCCTCCTTGGGTTTCTTATTCTCGCATGTATCTTATTATTTACGACAAGAGGGATTCTTAGAACACCACTTGACAAACGAGACCAGATGCTTCTATACGAAGGAGCCCATGAAGGACTTGCGCTTCTTTTAATTCCGTTTGTCCTCTTGAGTTATCTCGTTGAACATCTCGGCGCCCTACTCTCTTTTTTATTACTTGTCTTCTTGATTCTCTGGCCGTTACTCTGTTTACGATTTTTATATGGAAAAAAACTCATCCCTTTGGAATAACTTATAAATAAAATGATTTTTTTAGAAATTATTAAATAGCGCTGGGATATTTTCACTTTTAATATAACCTGTGGGGAGGTGAAAAATGGTAAGCATAAAGGAAATAAAGAGCACAATAGCAGTAGCAATAGCCGCAGCTTTTGGTTTCATCATAGCCTTAATCTGGAAAGATATCATCGTTGGTTTAATGAAACTGGCAGGGCTTTGGCAAGACGGTGGGCCAACAACATGGGGCGGCGCAGGTATTGCAATATTCTTGGCAGTGATAATAACTGTCGTATCCGTGCTCGGAATTGTATTTATTTCAAAATGGGGCGGCATAGCACAAAAGTAGAAACACCCCTTCTTTTTTTTTAAAAAAAATAAAATCATTTAGTGTTACACCAAACATCCACAGTTTTTCTGTCGCAGTAAACGGACTTGTTCATCAGCTGAATCAACAAAAATATCTTGGTGGTCAGATCCTGTGGCAAACTGGATCTGCAATGGGCTGTTATGGTGATACTTTCGTTGTTTCATCTCTTTTACCAATGCCTCATGACGAAGATAGAGTGCTTTCTGCTTTCCTCTCCAGCGTACTGTTTCAGGATGATGCGAGTACCCTTTCTTGTTATGTACTAAAATTGACCAGATGGCATGAAGCTCTCGATGTTCACCTAACAAATGGTTTCTGCAGAGTTTTTCTGGTGGAATGTCCCAAATCCTCATGCAGATAATCCATTTAATTCGTTGTCAGTTCAGCAAGATGTTTGATTCGTTTGACGACGTTTGGATGAGTGCTAAGTATCTCAAGGAGCTTATCACTAGCCTTGAGTGATATTTTTTTTGTCGAAAGCATCATCAATTCGTTCTGGTCTATCGTACCACTCATATCGATGTCGATGTCTTTTAGCTCACGGACCTCGTACATCGCCCGCGATGGGTCGCTGATGAAAAATGCCTTCATACCCTCGGTTCGTTTTAACACATGCTTTGGTGTCCTTGCGGTGCTCACAGTCAGTTTATACAAAGCAGTCGCCAGATGATGAGGCTGATTTCCCAGTTCAGCACTACCTTGATCCGCATAATATTCTCTGATTCGTGATCCATACATGACAAGAAGACTGGTGATAAAATAGACGACCAGTGCAAGAATCCCAATCGCGATTGCTCCACCGCTGTCCCGGTCACGTCGACCCATTCCGCCCCAGAGAAACGACACATAGATCATATAACAGATCATCGGTATCACACTAAGCATGGTGATAACGGCGACATCTCGATGTTTAATATGGGAAAGCTCATGACCAAGAACCGCTTTTAACTCATCGTCGGTTAACAGCTCAAGGAGTCCTTTGGTAACGCAGACACGTGATCCTTTCTTCGTTCGCCCAAACGCAAATGCGTTCGGGATAGGTAACTGTGAAATCCCAATCTTTGGTTTATTTGGTAATCCTGCTTTTTCTGACAAGTCTGCGACCATCTGATGAAGCTTTGGGTATTCCTGCTCACTGACGTATTTGATTCGCATGGACCATTCGACGATCTTGGGTCCTATCATGAATTGTAAGAGGACGAACGCCGCAGCGATTCCAATGATAAACAGATAAAAGAATAATCCTGTTATCTGGAGATAATATCCAATCCCAACAAGAATCCCATAGAGGATCGCAAACATCAATCCTACTAAAAGATATAGACGTAATTGTAACCACATATTTCTTGGTGCCTCCACAGGCATGTATAAAATGCAGAATTTAAAATTTTCTATTGCTTGATATCTACCGTTCTTCGAATTTAACCATCATGGATATCTGCTTCTTCATGAGTAATCTTTTATATCACGATAGTATTTCATATTGTAAGCCTGCAATAGTCTTGCTGTGATTGGATGTGATGAGGTAAAAAAAACACACAACGTCGAAAAATGGAGCGATATTTTCCCCAAAAACATTGGAAGTTCTGCTTTGTTTTAGAGGGTTTTATAGGAGATGGTTTCATGAAAAAAGATCCTGAAATAGTAAAAATTCTACGGGAAGAGGAACGATTAGGTACACTGCAAAATCAAACATCGATTGATATGAATGAAATGGGAATTTCAAACACCCTTGTTGAACACCATGAACCCGATCCCACAAACACTAATACTTCTTCTCGTTACGAACCAAAACGCACGGTTATTGATCTGATAAGTCCTCAGGAAAAATTTGAAACTATTTTTGAGAATTTTTCGGTCGCCATCACTTTAGCAGACAACCAGGAACGCATTGTTTCATGGAACAAATACACTGAAGAGCTCTTTGATTTGCAGGAGAGCGACTTGTTCATGAAACCAGTAAGTACCCTGTATCCCCCTGAAGAATGGGAAAAAATACGTAACGAAAATGTTCGTCAGAAAGGAATCCGTTATCGAATGGAAACCAAGATGCTTCGGAAAAATATTGAGCCCTTTGATGTTGACCTCTCCATCTGTATTTTAAAAGGCTTTAAAGGAGAAATAGTCGGTTCCGTTGCTATCATAACAGATATCACCGTGTTGAAAAAAGTCGAGACGGAATTAAAAGAATCTGAGAAAAAATACAGAACGATTTTTGATAACTCTGCTGTCGCTATCACCATGACTGATGAGAATGAGAAAATCATTTCCTGGAATAAATATGCGGAACTGTTGCTGGGGATGAACAAGGATGATTTATATTTGAAGCCTGTCAGAGATTTATACCCGGTTTCTGAATGGCAAAAAATTAGGTCACAAAATATTCGTCAGAAAGGCATGCAGCATCATCTTGAAACAAAAATACAAAAAAAGGATAATCAACAAATAGACGTTGATATATCCTTAAGCGTCCTTAAAAACCATGAAGATAGAGTCGTTGGTTCCATTGGTGTCATGAAAGATATCAGTGAACAAAAACGTACGGAAAAAAACCTTGAAGAATCTGAGAAGAAATTCAAACTCCTTTATGAAAAAGCTCCGGTCCCCTACCATACATTATCTCCAGAAGGTCTTATTACTGATGTCAATGAGAAATGGTGCCAAATATTTGGTTATATAAAAGGAGAGNNGCTGAGAAAAAATCATTTACTGGTGGCCGTGAAAGGGAATATCGTACAAAAACCGGGGAGAAAAAGCTCTTTGTCGCCCATGATTTCTTCATGTTCGATGAAACCGGAAAAGTCATCTCTATCTATACGACGATGGAGGACATCACCGAGAATAAACAAGCAGAACAGGCGTTAAAAGAGAAGATTAGTGAGCTTGAGAGGTATAAAACTATCACGGTGAATCGAGAGATGAAAATGATGGAATTAAAAAATGAGATTAATGAACTGTACGAAAAACTCCATCAGAAACCAAAATATTAAAATAAAAATTGAAGGCAAATAAAAGAGTGTACTGCTTGTTTCAATCCCTCATTCTTTTGGATGATTTGAGAAGAAATCCCATATCACCGTATTTGCATTAATATCATGAGTCGTCCTTCCTATAAGTGATTCTGGGAAATATTGGTATCCATCTGGCCAAGTGTGACCACCATTATAGATAGTGTAGAGAGTTACCTCTGTAGCATTCGTACCATTACCGTACGTATCTTTTTGAACCCAGGTATGATCTGTTGGATCTCTATCTGGAAGCACTGTAACGTTCGGGGGAGTAGCGCAGTTGTTATGTGCCACCCAGAACGATACTGATTCAGGTACTGAAAGAACGATTCCACGAGGATTCCTGGGGAAACCGACTAGTCCTCCTTCCCAAGGGACGAGCGGATCATCTGTGCCGCTTATGACACACACCGAAATCGGCACATCAGAGATGTTAAAGGAGAGCAAATCGATTGGCAGTGCACCAGCGACCGGAGCTATTGCCGCTATTTTTTCAGGTATCTCACAAGCGAGCCGATAGGACATCATCGCCCCATTGGATATCCCTGTAACAAAAATTCTATGAGGATCTATATTGAACTCCTGGGAAAGATTCTCGATAAGGATGGTGAAGAAACCGACATCATCGATGTTTTGATGATGTGCTGGGTCCGTAACATTTTTTCTGCCGTCATTCCAGTTTTTCTCAACACCATCGGGGTACACTACAATGCAATTCTGTTGATCTGCTATGGTATTAAACCCGCCAAGTGTCAAGCTTCTTTCCATGCCCTCACCAGTACCGCCACCTCCATGAAGAACGAAGACCAACGCTGGGGTGATATTATCTGGTAATTCGGGTGGAATGTGGATCCGATAGGTCCGTTCGAGTCCATCCGAAAAAACAGTCCTCATAAACGTATGAGGATCTTCCGGAATTTTATACATACATCCACTTAGAAATACAGGTGACACACAGAGGATTCCAATGAGTACGATAGGATATACCTTGAATTTATTTTTTTTCATGTTCTTTCACACGTTCCCTCTTTTATATTCAATAGACAATCAATATTTATTTTTTTACCCAATTTACCCCCTATTTCTACTTAAAAACAGAGATTTTTTAAGATGATATTTTCGTATAAAAAGCATTCATTCAACGGTTAATTTAGTGGAATTCTACCATTGGATAATCCGAGATTCTTTGAAACTGAGTATGTATAGCTTCGTTGAAAAAACCTCGACTTCGTCATCTTTTATAAGCATTATTATTAATTTTTTCTCCCTTAGAAACATATTAATATCATATTTGAATTATCATTTTTGGAGGAATCTATGAAAACGGAACTCATTGGTTTTTGTATGCTGTTTTTAGTCTGTGCAAGTACAGTACCCCTTTCTGCAAGCAATGGGAACAATGCGACTAATTCAAATACCACTTCTGGAGAAATAGAAGTCCTTAGCAATGATCTGCTTCGTTATAACGATCCGAACGTACGTCAATCTATGGGTCCTGGCCCAGGATATTATGATACTAGTGAATATCTTATTGGGTCTGTTGGAGTTGGTTTGATTTTCCTGGAGAGCAATGGAGCAATTGACCCAAGTACAGAAAATTGGACATCAACTGAAGTAAGCAATGTTCTTAGTGAAATTAATCAATCGCTGACGTGGTGGCCAAATCAAAACCCTAATGCAAGTATTAGTTTTACTCTTGATATTCATACTGCTGTTCCAACGAGTTATGAGCCGATTAACCACCCGTCTGTTTTTACAGATCCTAGCTGGGAGAAGCTCTGGGTGAGCGAAGCGATGGCGTATCTCGGATATACATCTGGTGATTGGATGAAGCGAACACGGGATTATATTAACGCGATGCGAACTGCGAAGGGTACTGATTGGGCATATGCTGTTTTTCTCATTGATAGCAGCAATGACATTGGTGGAGATTTCTCAGATGGTTATAGTGCATATGGGTATCTGGGTGGACCTTTTCTTGTAATGACCTATGATAATGGCGCTTGGGGTATCTGGTGTATGGATCAGGTGATGGCTCATGAGACCGGTCATATCTTCTGGGCGACCGACGAATATGATGGAAACACTGAAAATAGCGGGTATTTGAATGCTGCTGATGTTGAAGGCTCCGGTTGCCTGATGGACACTAATTTTCTTAGCCTTTCGACCGGGACGAAACTTCAGGTGGGCTGGCGAGACACTGATGGTGATACCATTCAAGATATTGTTGATATATTTCCTGAGACCGTCTTAAACCCCTATCCACAGGATCCTACACCAAATCCGGTTCTTGCCTACACAGGCACTGCCACAGAGGTTCCTTATCCGAATAATAATCCTCAACCTGGGTGTGCTGGAAATGATGTGAGTGTCAATAAAATCATGGTGGTGTTATATCGCATAGACGGTGGGTACTGGTACGCAGCAGCCCCCAGTGATGGAAGCTATAATCAACCGGTGGAAACCTATTCGTTTACGACAATCCCACTCCTTCATGGTTCTCATCTGATTGAGACGCGTGCGATAAACACAGTCGGAAACATTGATGCCACTCCCGCGTCAGATACAGTGACGATCGATAACGCACCTAACATACCAACTCTCACCGGGGCTGCTCAAGGAAAACCTGGACAACAATACATGTATACCGGTTCAACAGCTGATATCGATGGAGACCCAGTGTATTACTGGTTTGACTGGGACGATGGTACCAATACTGGATGGTTGGGACCTTTACCCCCTGGCGCTCCTATGAAGGTGAATCATTCGTGGTCCAAAAAAGGCACATACGAAGTGAAGGTGAAAGCAAAGGACGTCTTCAGTATGGAGAGTTCTTGGGCGACCCTTGATGTCACGATGCCAAAAAGCACGGTGTTCGATGGTAGCTTCTTAAGGGTTTTTCTTCAGGCACATCCGTTTCTCTCCTCTTTGCTTTCTTTTCTTTTCGAGCGGTTTTCTTTCGATTGATTTGAGAGAATCAGGGTACAGCTACGGCAGTGATTCCTGAATTCTGAACGGAAATCTTTCCAGGAGAAGCTCTGTACCTCATGGTTTTTTTCTGTGAACTGATTATTTTTTATATTACTGTTGTTCATTGAATCTATTAGAGAAATTATGTATTCTACTTGTGACAATAAGCTCTCGTATGAAATGCTGATAAAAACATTTAATAGGGGTCATGCTATGAAAAAAATCATGAAAAGAGTTGCCATGGGGGAAACAAATGACACACCATAAAACAATGACTGTAAAAAAGACGTGTTTGGATGATGCGGTTGCTATCGCAAATAAAGGGACGCATTGCGGGATGTGTCGGATTGATTTTCTTGGAACCGGGTTATGTCCTTCTGGGAAAAAACATGGGTTTTTGGCGTACTGGCCACAGGGCCGCATGGAACTAGTAAAACATCTTGGTGAAGGAAAGCTGAAACCAACAGAGAAACTACTTGAAATAGCGAACTCCTGTTCGCTTTGTGGTATTTGTGATAAACAGTGTAATTTTGCAACACAGCTTCGACCTGAAAAGGTTGCGCAGGCGTTAAAGGACTATGCGAATGCTCTCGATCAGAGTGAGTTTCAGGAGGTCCCTGAGGATGCTATCGTCAGAGGCCTTCGTGAAATAGTTGGGGAAAAATGGGCCACGAATGATCCTGTTATTATTTCTTCGTACATCCGCTCGATTATCCCTCCTGATGCTCCTTTGAATTATTATATTGTGATGCCGGAAAATTCTGAGCAAGTATCGAAAATTATTACGTTTGCAAATAAGCATAACCTTCCTTTTCTACCACGAAGTGGCGGGACTGCTTTATCGGTGGCTACCCCCACGGTACTGTCAAATGGGATTTGCTTAGAACATGGTATCGTTATTGACTTGCTACGATTGAAAAAACTTGAGATAAATCAAGAAAGTTCTACCGCTCAAGTCGGCGCAGGTGTTACTTCTTTTGAGCTTCAGAAAGAAGCATATAGGCATCATTTAAGGGCGAATGTTGCAGAAGCAGGAGCTCATGTCTGTGCGAACATCGCGACAACAGGAATCGTCACAACCTGGGGAAATAGATATGGATGTTTTGCAGATAATTTTGTTGACCTCGAACTGGTGGATATGGATGGGAATATTAAACATCATCATGATATGGAAATATCAAATCCGTATGCCACCGATAATAATTTTACGAACATATCGCTCAGCCCCTCGTATATTATCACAGAAATTACCGTAAAGTTGTTTCCTGTTTTTGATGACGAGGAGGCGGTTTTTGTTCCCTTTGATAATGTAGAAGATGCCCTTGATATGGTTTTAGAGCTTGGGAAACGAGGTATCGGTTTATCACTTGCCGTTCTTTCGTATAAATATCTTGCTGAGTTCATCTGTCCGACACGACAAATCGCAACGGACTTTGAAGATGTGTGTAAAAACTATTTGAAACTCAGATATGTATTAGATGTGGTATGCACGAAGGACGATAAAAAAATCATTGAAGAAATGACTGACTATACGATTGATCAGAACATGATGAAGACACTAATCCTAGGTTCACCGAAACTCGCGTCTCTGAAGGAGAGTGCATTCATGAAAGTCCTTTCAGAAGAAGAAGACCCACTGAGAGCCATCTTTGCTGGTCCGATGAGGAAACATTTTGAAAAAGGTTTGGATGCATCACCTGAGAACATCGCAAAGGTATACGATTCTGATTTACAGGATTTTTTCAAAAAAGTCTACTCGAAACCTGAGTTTACGAACGTGGTGTGGCTGCATGCATTCCGAATATTACCATCTCGATTGATGCGACAGCGCATGACGATGGGACCTGGAGGAGCGATCTGGGCTGGTGATAAAAAACATGTTCTGAAATGGATTGACATGTTTGCGGAGGTTGGCGATAAATATCATTTGGAGCATGCACTTGGTTTTATTAGCCCCCTGGATAACGGGAAGTTTATCTATATTGAATATGACTATTTTTATGATCACAACGATGCTGATGCCGCAATTAAGATTAGTAAGACATTACTTGAAACAACAGATAAATCTCTGGTGATGGGCAATATTTTTACTTTGATTAATTATTTGTTTAAAGGCATCTATCGGAAGGAACATGTCCTGTATCCACTACAGAAAGGGTTAACGGACGAGGAGGAAACCATATTTAGAGGCGTGCTTCACTCTGTCTTAGGGGATTTTGAAGAATGGTAAAATTCTTATCAGAAGAATGGATTGAATACGGTAAAAAATATATTCGAAGCAACCTTGATCCTGTTAAGGATCTTGGGAACTTGACTACATCGGTCCGTGGTGTCATCGAACATGTCCCTCCGCATGATATCACCACGAATTTCTATCTAGAACTACAAGACGGTCAATTAAGTGATTTTATCCTTCAAGTCGGTGATACGATTAAAGACAAAGATGCTGTTTTCGTTATAACCGGGAATTATGGGACGTATCGGGACATCTTCGAAGGAAAAATTGGGACCGCAATGGCCATTCTTAGAAATAGGATAAAACTGAAAGGAAGTAAAATCGAGGCATTAAAAATCATAAAACAACTCGATGGTCTCATCGACGCGTTACGGAAAGTTACCGACGAATTTGAAAAATAAAAAGCTTAGTTCATTATGTTTTATACATTCTCAGCATCGGATAGCTATTTAAGGTACGAGGTGTTGTAGGTCTTTAAAAGAGTATGGGATGAAAGTTTCATAATTTCGTTTTTACGGATTTTTTGAGATTTTTGTTTGAATTCTTTATTAAAGGTGGTTGAACTATCATGACCGACTGTGAAGAATGTGGTAAGAAGCTAAGTATTTTACAAGGGTATCGTCACCCAGCATTAGGAGTAAAATTTTTAGTCTGCGGAAATTGCTTTGAGAAAGTAACATGCGATATGGAACGATGGAGTCTGTTTTGTCTTTCAGATACATCTAACATAGAATCATCTAAGATTGACATTCAAGAAGCATGGAATAAAAATATATCCAACGATCCTCCATTACAAAAATGGTTTCACAATCTCTGGAAAACATTAGAATTGAACAGAATCTCCGGCGTGTTTGACAATAAGGAGTAAAATCCAATACATCAAACGAACATTCACATCCTTAATGGTGTTGACAATAAAAAATGAATGGTTATCTCCTGTCAATATTACGGTTTAAAACATGGTTTATGGTAATCGGATAACTATTTAAGCTAGGCAGTTCTTATAGCTCCCAGAAAGAAAGAGAAATAAAAGTTACACATTTTCACTTTTACGAACTTTTGCGATTTTTTATTTTCGTTCTTTTAAAAGTCCAGATATAAAAATCTGAGGCGGTGATAATATAATATGAAAGGAACAGTAAAATGGTACAATGATATGAAAGGATTTGGCTTCCTAGCTGGTGAAGATGGAAAAGAGGTTTTTGTCCATAGAACATCAGTACCAGCAGGAATTAATCTTCGTGAAGGCGATCAAGTTGAATATCAGGTTGAAGACTCGGATCGAGGACAAAGAGCAACAAATTTAAAAATCTAAAAAACGCTGAATTGAATAATGGGTTTTTAGAAACTAGATGGAAGCTGATAGAACAGATAGTTCAACAGCATCTCTAGCTTCTTTTTACTCATTATTTGAAAAAGTGAAACATATTCAGAATAATAGGAGGCGATGCATAATGGAAGAAATAACCCAGAAACTTCAAGAATTAGCAAAATCAAGAAGAATTCAAAAATTGATCTATAAACAATCTAATACAAAACCAGGCAATTTATTTGTCAATGATTCATCAGTCAAATAGATTCTTAAGCATCGCAGCTACTTAGTAGATACTCTTTCCTTGATACTGTTATCTGTGATGAATTATTTTTTTTACTTTTCAATTATTGAAAATTATTTTTTATGCTTCTTCTTTTGATTTTTTTCTCAAGTTTCTCCCAATTCCTATTTATCCCTTGTATAGGAGAAATTACACTCTCTAGACTCAGTCTTTTGTGCTAATGTATGATATTGATAAATATAAAAGAAGAATTATTCGAGTCTAGTTCTTTTTCGTTTCATTCTGTTCTTCCGAATTTTTTTCTCTTTCCGATTTTTTTTTGTGGTCGTGTATATCACCTCCTCTAACAATTACGTATCAGACGTGTAACGTAAAAAAAAATAAAATTCTCATAGGTTTGTAAAAAAAACAAATCTGCGAGATACTTATTCTTTTTAGGAGCTATACCCTTTCTTTCACTTAAATAGTTATTTATAAACAC
>DAYE01000012.1 GCA_002506745.1 Euryarchaeota archaeon UBA33 | reverse complement strand
ATTGTCGTCTGTAAGGCTTTGGCAATGTCGTGCGCTAATTGTAATGAAGGGTTGTAATTTCCTTTTTCTATGAAAAGGATGGTTTCTCGTCTGACTCCTACCTTTTTTGCTAAGTCCTCTTGGGTAAGCTCGTAGCGTGCTCGGAGTTCCTTGATGCGTGTTTTCATAATTATTTCCCTTTCTGATAGAGGTATAAGTACGATACGACGAATACAAATCCTGAGACAAGTACCACAATTGCTGAAATATCCCCTGCGTCAAGTTCATATCCGAAAATTATATCGATCATTGTTGGGATTAACACTGCACTCCAGATTGCTGCAATAAACCCATAGTATCCTGCTTTATGGCTAATGGATATTACCCGCTCGTCTTTTCCTGGTAATCCTTTTTGAATATTTCTTATTTTGTCCCATATGATGTACATCGCTAAACCAACGAGTACTAAGACTATTCCAATACTCACGATTTGATTATATTCGATTTCACGTGTACCTATTAAATATAAAAACAGGGTCACCAGCACCATAGCAACAAGTATGGTTGCTACAATAATTTCTTTTTTCGCTTTCATATTTTTTCACCTTTCATTTTTGTGTGTTAGTAATAACTTTTTATTTGTTATTTATAACATTATGTTATGTATATATAACATTTACTATTTATAGTTTTTTCCGCTCCTTTATAAAACACCTTGAAAGAATGAATCCTGCGAACCGTGCAAACTCTGTTAAGGAAACGACTCATTCTCATTCACAGTCGGTGCTGGATATGAGAACGATACCCGATATGCTACAATCGGAATTCGACCAACTCCATGCGAAATTTAAAACTGTTTCAACCCTTCATTTGACAGACTTACAAACAGAAATCAATGGATGGCAACACGATGGCATTATTACAAAAAAATTCTATGAACAAAATTATAGCCAATTCGTCTTTCATCCCCCTTCAACTCTTACAAACGCCCACTCGATCATTGTCATAGGAATCCCACAAAAAATCACAAACATAGCGTTTTTTCATCAGGGAAAACGATATCAGACCATTATCCCACCAACCTACATCTATACGAAGATTCGAACCATCTGCAAAGAAATTCTATCTACGATTTTGAGCAAACAAGGGTACTCTGTCGAACGCGCGATCCTACCAATGAAACTACTTGCCGTGAGAAGCGGACTAGGAAAATATGGCAAAAACAACCTCTGCTATGTTGACGGAATGGGGAGTTACACGAGATTAGAAGCGTTCTATACTGATTATGAATTTCCAGTTGATAATTGGTATGAAAAAGAGCTCATGAAATCATGTTCTTCATGTTCGTTATGCCAACATACGTGCCCTACCCAGTGCATCCCAAACGACCGAATTCTCATTCATGCAGATCATTGCCTTACCTATTTCAATGAAAACATCGGGGTCTTTCCACCATCAATTCCTAAGCAATCTCATAACGCATTGATAGGGTGTATGCATTGCCAAATCGTCTGTCCTCAAAATAAAAAATATTTAGAATATAACCAGAACACTATCACGTTCACCGAAGAAGAAATATCATGTATCTTACAAAAAACACCTCGAGAAAACATTCCACAAACACTGGCGAAAAAATTAATAGATATTGATATCTACGAAGATTATCCTGAATTACCAAGAAACTTTACTGTTCTAATCGATAAAAAAAATGCTGAGGACTCTTCTAAGCGTCACACGGATTCATTAAAGTGACCCATAAAAAATGAAGAGATGGTGTAGGAATGGAAATGCAGATGGGAATCGTTCGAAGAATCTTTCGAAAAAATGCATAAACAACATCGTCATCTGATGAGAACTCATCGGCATCTTAATAGAAAGTGTTCCCCAACTACTCTCAGCGTTCTGCATATCTTTTGCTTTTGCTTTGATAGTATACGTTCCACGTGTCGCCCAGGTATGTGACACATTTACGGATTCACCTGATTGAAAAGGACCTATCCATCCGTTGTTGGTGGAATCCCCCCAGTCAATATAGTAAAAAACACTCTCTTCCTCCGGGTCGGTTGTAAGAAACGAATAATTGTAGCTTTGTCCAGCATTACCAGATGTTAGACCATTGATTGTTGGTATCGCTGGAGGGTGGTTCATCCCGTTTCCTGTAGTGAATTTCCAGGTTTCTGATTGAGTGATATGCATCCCATCATCTGCGATCGCATACCAATGATATTGTGTCATATTTTCTAACCCATTCCATGTTATGGATGCTCTCGTTGAACTTCCAACATTGTTATCGACGCCAATTACTTGATCAGTCGATGCATCGTAGAATGTTACATTCATGGTATCTCCGTTTGGATCAAACACGAAGACGGAAAGTTCTGGAGCTATCTGGATATTCACCGCACCATTGAGAGGAATAGGATCTGAGGGTAAATATGGTGNNTGATTTGCATCTACACCGTTGTAATCATCCCAATAGTTGCCCCCACTTGGATATCCATCATCCCAGGTGTTACTACAGGTATCATACCCATTACTATCTTCACTTAAAAAGAAATTATTATGGAACATCTTATTATTATTCGAAGATTGTTGTATCTCTATTCCCCGTAGATTACTGTAAAAGTTATTTCCAACAATGGTGTTCCCTGTTGATTCAGAAAGAGAGATCCCTTGAAGGTGATCAATAATCGTATTATCTTGTATAACAGTGAAGGTCGTTTGCACAGGGTTAATGCCCTCGAAACCATTATGGGTGATGATATTTCCTGAAATTGTATTGTGCGCGGAATCCAAAAGGCCGATTCCCTCCCAATTATTTGTAATATTGTTTTGGATGATCGTTTGGTTTGATGAATGAACAATATAGACCCCAATTCCCGCATTCTGAAGGCTAAATTGCTGCACAGTAACTCCATCTGCAGTAATTTTTATAGCATTCCCGGTTTGGGATCCATCGATAATCGTCTGATCACGAATCTCACCGAGTAGAGTCACTTGTTTATTCAGGATCACATGTTCGTAATACATCCCCTGATACACGAAAATCATATCGCCAGAGCTAGCATTGTCGACAGCATCTTGGATTTTTGTATAATTATTTGGTCCTGAGCCGCCAACATAAAGAATTGTTCTCTGAGAATGATTCAATGATTGTAGATATGGTTCGTCCCATGGTCCC
>DAYE01000060.1 GCA_002506745.1 Euryarchaeota archaeon UBA33 | reverse complement strand
TAAAGAAGGAATTATTTTAAAAATATATCGCGGAGGCATGGAGTATACAAAAAGTACGGGTCGGTCTCTCTGTCATTGTTGGTGGGATCATTCTTTTTGTCATCGGTTTGTTTGCAGAGGATTATCACCAGTTTTCTCATTCCTCTGAAGGAATCCTCACTGGTGTTTCCTATCCGTTGTATCCTGTTGGTGTTGTTCTGATCGTTGTGTCCCTAGTATTATTTCTTGTTGGTTTTTATTTTATTGTAAAGGATAAAATCATAGCAAAATAGAGAGAAGGGATGCCACCTTCATGTTTCTATCTCATTTTCTTACAGATGTAAATAAAGAAATGATTGAAGAAAAGGTGAGGTTTAGTACCCCAGGAGGTGCCGTAGTATTGGGAAGATGTGCGGGAATCGTGTCAAGAAGTGTTCTAAAAAGTGTGATCCAAGAAGTGTGTAGGACATCGGCATTTTAATTGGGAGGCTGTCAGACCAGACACTTTCGATGCCATGGATGTCCTTTGCTTTTACTTTGATTTGATAGTTTCCCTTTGTCGTCCAGGTGTGGGTCGCACTCATCGTCACACCGGAATTGTACGGTCCGACCCATCCGCTGTTCGTGCCATCTCCCCAGTCAAACCAATAAGAGACTTGGTCGCCATCTGGGTCTGTTGTGCTACTTGAATACGTATAGACCTGACCCGGAGATCCAGTCAGTGGACCTGAGGGTGTACCGGGTTTTACTGGGGCACGGGTATAAATAAAGGTGGATGAGGGATTGATCCCTTGAGGGTCTCCTGCGGAGATCGGGTCCCAGAATTGAGGGGATTCAAGTAGATAACTATGTGCGAGGCAGTAGGATGCCCAGTAGTTCGAGTAGCAATCCACGTATTTGGTGAAGTTGAATGATTCCTTGATTGAGACTTTGCCGTTTTTGTTTCCCGCGGGTGCGGTGATATCCGGGTTGTACCCGGTCTGTTTCATGTAGGGGTTGTCATCTGCCTCCAGGTAGGTGTCGCTGTCGACGTCACGGTATCCCATACGGAATCCACTACAGAATTCACTGCCGTCCCAGTTGCCGTTGGTCGGGTTGTTCGGGTTTCCGTCATCATCTGGTCTGTTCGGGTCCCAGGCGTCATCCGCATGTCCATCCATGTCTTCCCAGGATTTCGCGGTCTGGTTGGCAGAGGTGATCACGATGCGTTGACGATGATAAACACCAGTGGGAGATGCCATGTGGTAGGTTAATGGCTGGATGAACGCGCCGCAATAGCAGGATTGAAGCAGGATCACCATTTGCTGGCAGTGTCGGGGCAGCCCGTAGAGCCAGCAGGGGTCGATGGTATCCAGCCAGCTATCGAGTTCATTGGGTGATACATTCGGGGCGATGGTCCAAGGATCATGGGTTCCATGACCATTATAAAAGACAAACACATTGTCCTGAGGAGTTGTTCGGTCGGCCACCGCCTGGATGGCTGTCTGGATGTTACTTTTTGATAGACTATAGTAATGGACGGCGCTGTTCCAGTTTGATGGAGCAACGTAGTAGATGTAGTCTGGGTTATAACCAAGGTTCGTGGTAAGCAGTTGATACATGTCGCGAAGATCGGTTTCAAAACCCGCATAAAAATCATCACTCCCGCAGATGAGGATCGCCCAGTACCTACTATCATTCACCGTCATTGGTTCTGCGCTATTCGACCGGATGGATAGGTCGGTCTGCAGAGTCGTCCCGGTTCTGGGTGATGCCGCTGCGTAACAAACGGTGGTCATCATCAGCACACATAGTATCAAACCTATTATGCGTCTTTCATTTCTTTTTATCATGAGTACTTTCCCCCATTAAATTCTCGATGGAAACGTTCTTTTTCCTCGCTCAAATTTTGCTATCCCTGTTGCTTGATAGCGTATAACACTTCTATAAAGGAATACATGATATTTAAAGGTTTTTCTTGAACACATAGCTCCAATGGCGAAGAAATGGTTGATGGTAGTTCTTTTGCAGAAAAACACTGAAACTTCAAGACTCGATTCATCATAATGATTTAAATAGGATATGATTATCGTTTTCTTATGAAGGCTTGTGATGAAGCATTACCCGGGCTTATCGATGTGTATGATAGGGATAATTTGAATACATTTGTCAGTCTGTATTTCGATGGAAGGGATGAGCATTTTATTGCCCACCGGGAAAAGGTGATCCAATGTCTTTTAACTCCTGATGAATTAAAAAATTTTGTGAAAACCATGGAGACGATACAAGCGTATCTGAAGAAAAACAAGCCTGGAAACTATGCGATCTTTGCATCTGATAAAAATAATTTCTTTAAGGCTCTGAGCTTCCCTGTGACTGTTAAAAACTCTCTGAGTGTTGATGTGTCTCCTTATATTCATCAGATCGCTGAGCTTGCTGATGAATGGCAGGCGTATACCCTGGTGTTGCTAAATTCAAACCATGCGAAGATCTTTTCGTTTTCCTGCGGGGAACTTTCTACCCAGGATGCTCTCTCTGCTGATATCATGAATAAGCATAAGAAGGGTGGGATGTCCCAGGCGCGGTTCCAGCGGTTACGGAAGGGTAGCATCCATGCGTTTTTGACAGAGGTCGTCGAAGCCCTTCAAAAAATCGCACAAGAGAATATTATTCTTGCTGGCCCGGGGGAGACCAAAAAGCAGTTTCGCGGGATGCTACCGATCCAGCTTCAAAAAGGGGTGATCGCGGAGGTGGATGTTTCTATTGATGATACCTGTGGATTGGTTGATGAGACAAAGGAGATCATACGAGAGAAAAGCAAGGAGAGGCATCGTCAGCTCCTTGATATCATCAAATCGGAGATTCTGAAGAACGGACTCGCGGTGTATGGTGTAAAAGAGACGTTGGCTGCAGTGAGGAATGGTCAGGTGGAGGCCTTACTGGTAGAAAAGGATGTGAAACAGAAAGGATGGGTGTGCGAATCCTGTCATCTCCTTGGCACAGGAATTGTGTCACAGTGTCCGTCCTGTGGGAAGAACATCTCTGAGGTCGACATCATCGAGGAGCTCGTGAAACTCGCGGAACGCACCGGTGCGATCGTTGGATTTAGTCAGGATGAACTATTACAAAAGATCGGGCCAGTGGTCGGTCTCTTACGCTTCAAGTAAACATCCTTCTATTTCGTGGGAATTTTTTTAATCGTCGCTGTGACCATTTGGTTGAATATTTTAAGAAAAAGGTGTCGTATGAAACTACAATCAGAGACTCTTCAGGTATTTTACCGTATCTTTTTGGGTGCACTTTTTACGTTTTTTCCGTGTTTCATTTCTTGTTTGACTTTTTTCATCGCAAGGTACTGTTCTTTGGTCATGGACGCGGTCTGTACACAGGAGTTGATGATGACATTTTGTTGCCGTGACCAATCCTTGTCGTTGTGGGTGTTGACGTAGTCTGCCCATTGGTCGATGAAGCGGAATCGCTGTTTTTGGTTTTCCCTAGTGAAAGTCACGTAACATCTCCTTGTAGTGTTGTAGTAATTTGTTATCTAAATACCCTTCGGCGATTTTTCGTAGGTGGCGTGCGTCCTCTCTGTCTTTTGGTGATCTGAGCACCATTTCTTTGAACGCGATTTGCAGTTCAAGCTGTGAGATACGCAGGGTTCCCATTGGAAGGATGACCGTGAGAGGTGTTTGTAAAGTAACTTCATCGATGGTGTTTTTTGCCCATTTCATCTCGATGTTCGGGATCATCGTATTTTGTTTTGCGAATCGGACCGCGATTCCTTCGGTAAGGCACTCAAAGATATCACTGTCTTTTTCTTCATTGATGCAGTAGAATCCTTTCTCTTTTAGATCGTGTACCAATTTTTTAAGTGTTGGGAACGCAATCTTTGGGATGATGATGTCGATATCTTCGCTCGCTCGTGCGCGTCCTAAGAGTATTGAGACGTATCCGCTGACAATCACGTACGATGTATGTTTCTCAAGGACTGTGACAAAGTCAAGTGCTAGCCGATCGAGATCAGATAATTCCCTGTCGATTTCAAGAGTGGTTTTGTCAATAAATCTCATTATTTCTCTATGGTGAGAATCTCGTTCTACTATATCATTTTTTATTGCGGTTTTTCTCATCTTTGTTTGACTCCGGATTTCTGTATCTTTTTTATGGTTTGACGCTGGTTTCTGTTCTGTTGTTCACCATCGGTTTTTTTTTATTTTTTTATCTGATTGTAAAAGAGAAGAGAACGATTTGAAGTCAACCGTCTCTGGTTTATTCGTATCCCATGAAATGTCGGAGGATTGGGAACGCATGGGGGAAGCGTTCAAAGATCCTCTGCCAGAATGATTGGAATGGGATACTATAGGAAGCACTGGCTGTGGTCGTGAGCGTCACGGGGATTGTCACGACATCTGAGGCGTTGTTCTTGTTCTGAACTGAAAGGTTCCCCTGGAACATCATGTTTTTCTCCTTCGGGATGACGACGTGCACATTAATGGTCACCGGCCCCATCTCTGGGGTGAGGTTCGAACCAGAGGTGTGAGAAAACGTCCAGGTTCCCCACGTCATGGTGTTATTCACGGTCCAGTTCAACAGCGAGCTGTTATCACCCATGTTCATCACCTGAAAACTACCATGCACAGTCGCCCCTGGTTTGATGTTCGACCAGGAGAGATTCCCGTTGCATTCGAGGTTAGAGACCGGTGGTGGTGGCGGCGGTGGCGGAGGCGGGATATACTCGGTCCGGTACACAGAGTTATATTGATTAGGTGGATAGGGGTTAACAAAGGTCCAGACAATTTGTTTATCCTGGGTGACTTCGATGAAGGTCCCGATCGTGCCCGAGCAGATGAGCGTATTACCGTTGATCATGCGCTGCACGCCGCTCCATATACTGGAGTAGTACTCTATTGGTATGTGGTATTGCCAGGTTAAATCAAAAGGACCATAAGTGCCATCAGGCAGGAGTTCGTATTCACCGGTGTTGTTGTTGACATCTGGGACGAATTCATCAGCTGTCGAATAGGGGCCACCGGGGCGGTTGTTGCCATTGGAGAAGACAAGGATATGTCCTGCGCCGGGAAGACCCGGTTTAATCCAGGTGACTTGGTGTTGGAAGTATAATTTCTCATTAGCAGCAGTTCCGCAATCATAAGCATGCGGATTCCCCCAACGGTACAAGAGATCACCACCATGATTGTATATTCCGCCATAATGGCTTGCCGCTTCCTCAGTCGTTGTGCTATGGTCGATGATCCAGACTTCGTTGAAGTTATGGGCGCTCATGAGAATCTGGTCGAATTTCGGATTGTAATCCACGGAGTTCATATGGATCCAGTCNNATCATTGCCAAGGTGGTTCGGGTTGCGTCCTGCCTGGATAGCTTGGGCGCGTGATTTGATTTCTTGCATGATCATAATGACATCGCCGTTGGGGAGTGGGACGATATCATGGCTCGCGTAGCTGCCGTCTTGTGTGTAGTGATATTCCCAGAGGACCGTGCCGTTGTAGGCGATTTTTTGGAGGCCACCGTTGCCTGAGGCGATAGCGAGGATGATGGAGCCGTTGTCNNAGATAAGTCGTCCTCCCATAGATGGGGGAGTACAGGAAATGACCTTCGGTCCTATCGAACGGCACAGACAGTGTTTTCACATTCGGTGGAGTGGTGATGGATTGAGAAGGAACAATCATCGAAAGGAAAAAACAACAAACTGTTATTACCATCATTTTAGTGAATAGTGTCTGTTTCATGATTTCATCCTTGAATATCGTTAATACAGGTTCATACTGGTGAGGTTTGATTTCAGAGCAGGTTTTTCTCTTTTAAAGATAACTCTCCTAAAGTTTATATAATTATTCCCTGAAATTATAAATTTCTTTCATTTATTACCCAGTTTTTCAAGAATCAGCCTTCAAGGTAGAATGTCGGGTATAAACAAAGATTTAAATAAGGAGAAAGTTCTTTCTTCTCATTAGGGGTAGGAAAAGATGAAAAAATATACTTTGATAAGAAAATATTTTACAATTGGGGTCATCTTCTTTTTCATCGGGACAAGCATCGTTCCAGCCATCCGATCTGAATTTCCTTCTGAGAAGACTATTATTACCGTGGACGATGAACCTGGTGATGCGGACTACACATCGATAAAGGAAGCACTGAATGCTTCAAGTCCTGGAGATACGATCGAGGTGTATAGCGGGACGTATCCTGAACAAGAACTGTATATAGAAAACGATAACGTTGCCCTGCTGGGCATTGCTCATGAGCTTGGAGGCGGCGATGATACTGGACGGCCTTTCATTAAAGGTAATGTGGCGTTAGGAGACGTCCTTCTGGTTGAAGCAAGCCAGGTTCTTATTTCTAATTTTCTCATTGAGAATTCAAATGGGTATAATGCAGGGTGTATCGTGGCGAATAAACAAAACAATATTACCATATCAGAGTGCATTCTTCATACAAAAAAAGAAGGAGATAACCCGAATAAAGGGATTGGTGTGAGAGGTGATCATATTCAAATTATTAATAATGAAATAACCTTTTGTAATCCTGGTATCAGCGCAGGAACAGATTATCCATTGAGTTTAACCATTACAGGCAACGTGATAACAGATTGTGGAATCTATGGTGGTATTGTTCTCAATGGAGATGAGCAAAATATCTCAGGAAATAGAGTTTTACGCTGCGTGGAGGGAATACGAATATCTGGTACAAAGAATGTCATCTATGGGAATGATATTGCTGACTGTCCT